>NMQN01000367.1 GCA_003575245.1 Candidatus Atribacteria bacterium 1244-E10-H5-B2
TTTAACCCCTCTCTCAATCTCTTGGGCAATTTCCATAGGATCTTCACTTTTAGGATTATCCGCAGTTATTACTATGTAATCACTATATGTCCCTATAACTTCCCCCATGGTAGCCCTTACCTTATTATATTTCTCTCCACCATGTCCAAATACAGTTATTATTTTATGTAAGGCAAAGTTATGTAAATTCCCCAATATATTCCCCAATCCATGATAATTATGAGCAAAATCTATAATAATATTATAGTTCTGTCCATATTCAAGCAGTTTATATCTTCCCGGGGCTCCATAAAATTCACTTAAAGCTTGAGAAATTACACCAGGAAAGATCCCTTGAGTAATAGCTGTTGCTATAGACGCCAAAGCATTATATATGTTGTATATTCCACTAAAATTTAAATCTATCCTAGTCCCGCCCAGAGGGGTTTCTACCATAAAGGATGAATCTTTGAGATTCATTCTTATTTTCTTGGCTCTAATGTCAGCTTCTTTTTCTATCCCATAAGTAACTAAGTTAACCTTATTACAATCTATAAAATCTTTACTGTGCCCTTCGTCAATATTAATTACGGCAAATTTTTCATAATTTTCTTTCTTACTTTTATTTAAACTTAAAAATAATTTTTTCTTGGCCTTTAAATAATTAGAAAAATTTTTATGGATTTCGAAATGCTCCTTGCTGATATTAGTAAAGATAGCTACATCAAAATCGCATCCTTCTACGCGGGATAATTGTAAAAGTGAAGATCCTATGGAAATTGCCCAAGAGATTGAGAGAGGGGTTAAAAAAACAGATAAAGATTATATCATAATTACTGATAGGGTAAAGGCTATTAAACATGCTTTAGAAAAAGCTGAGGAAGGGGATATAGTCCTAATAGCTGGAAAAGGGCCTGAAAATGAGCAGATTTATCATAACAGAGTTATCCATCATAATGATGAGGAAGTAGTGAAATATATTTTAACAGGGAGATAAGAGATTGGAAAACTGTAAGATTAAAGAATTTATAAAGGCTGTCTCGGGAAAGATAATTCAAGGAGACCGGGATTGCTTAATAAGCAGAATTTCCATAGATAGCCGAACTTTAATTCCCGGTGATTTATTTTTTGCTATAATTGGGCCCAGTTTCGATGGACATGATTTTATTATTGAAGCTTTTAATAAGGGAGCGGTGGGAGCAGTAGCCTGTAAGAGTGTGAGTAGCTTGTTGCAGAATGAAGAAATAGATAAAAATAAAGTTATTGTAGAAGTAAAAGATACTCTTTCTGCCTTACAAAATTGGTCTAAACATTATAAGGATAAATTTAAAACTTTTAATATCTGTGTAACCGGCAGTAATGGAAAGACCACTACCAAAGAAATTATTGCCCATATCTTATCTCAAGAATTCCCTCTTTTGAAGACCTCTGGAAATTATAATAATGAAATTGGAATTCCTCTTACCCTGCTACAGCTTAATAAATCACATAAGATATTAGTGGTAGAAATGGGAATGAGGGGTTTGGGTGAAATAAAAACTCTTACCAATTTTATTCCTCCTGATTTAGCATTGATTACCAATATCGGAGAGGCGCATATTGGTTTATTAGGTTCAAAGAATAATATTTTTAAGGCTAAATCGGAATTATTACAATCATTGGATAAAGACGGAATGGCCATTATTAATAAAGACGACCCCTATTTTTTTAAGATGTTGGAAATTGTTAAAGGTAAGAAAGTATATACCTTTGGTATTGAGAATGATAGTGATATTATGGCTTGTAATATCAGAATAGTCAGTGATAAAGGAATAAGATTTACTCTTGAAGTGCAAAATGATAAAAGGAGAGAAATATATTTTCCCTTGTTGGGAAGGCATAATATTTATAATGCCCTTGCCGCTTCTGCGGTTGCTTTTGCCCTGGGAATAGAATTGGATTTAATTGAAAGAGGAT
Organism: Candidatus Atribacteria bacterium 1244-E10-H5-B2; assembly: GCA_003575245.1. The sequence continues at coordinate 1,936 of NMQN01000367.1, forward strand.
TATTTTCTTTCAAACCGTTAGACCTGCATATGCAATTGAGCAATTTTTATAATGGTATTAAAATATTGAATGATTCTTATAATGCGAGTCCGATATCAGTAAAAAGTGCTTTAGAAACTTTGACAGAAGTTGCACAAAACAATAGAAAAATAGCCATCTTAGGAGATATGCTGGAATTAGGAGAAAAGACCGACTTCTACCACCGGGAAGTAGGAAAAGAAGTAACAGAATTGTCTATTGATACTCTAATAACTGTGGGCAGAGGAGGAAAAATAATTGCTCAATCTTCCAAAGAAAAGGGGATGGCAGAAAAAAGAGTTTTTTCTTTTGAGAAAAATGAGAAGAGAATTTTGGCTAAAAAGCTGTTAAATTTAACCAAACCCGGAGATTTTATCTTATTAAAAGGTTCTCGAGAAATGAAAATGGAAGAGATTTTAGAATTTTTGCAAAAAGAGTATCAAAAAAATAATCCCACCTAAGGAGGAGATAATGACCTGTTGGCCCTTAACTTTATTAGTTTCGTTTATAATTCCGGTTATTGCTCTGCCGTTTTTTATAAAATATTTAAAAAAACATAATGTAGGACAGAAAATTCGTCAGGAAGGGCCAAATCTTCATCAACATAAAACGGGGACACCTACCATGGGAGGAGTAATAGTTATCCTTACTTTGATAATAATAGTTTTACTCCTTGTTCCTTATAATAAATATGTTTTGTGGTCATTAATTACTACTGTCGGTTTTGGTCTTATCGGCTTGGTTGATGATTTAATAAAATATCTTAAGAAACGATCATTAGGTCTTCTTACTATGCAGAAGTTGTTCCTTCAAATTGGCTTTGCTTTAATAGTTGCCTATTGTGTCCAACAAAGCACTGATTTAGGTACAGAAATTTATCTCCCTTTTATAAAAAATAGTATAGATTTGGGAATTATGTTTGTACCTTTTGTGGTCTTAGTGATGATTAGTTCGGTTAATGCGGTAAATTTAACCGATGGCTTAGATGGACTGGCAGGCGGCTTAATAATTATTTCAATGTTCAGTTTTGCTTTAATTGCCTATATCCAAAATGTATTGCCTATGAGCCTATTTGCCCTGATAATTGCCTTTACCTCTCTCGGTTTTTTAATCTATAATTTTTATCCGGCCCAGATATTTTTGGGAGATGTAGGTTCTTTGGCTTTAGGCGGAGCTCTTGCTTCAGTAGTAATTTTTACCAAAACAGAGTTGTTTTTACTGCTAATAGGCGGGGTATTTGTGATTGAAACTTTATCAGTGATACTTCAGGTTGTTTCGGTAAAATTAAGAAGTAAGATTATTTTTAAGATGAGTCCTATTCACCACCACTTTGAGCTTTGTGGCTGGAAAGAACCTAAAATTATTATTAGATTTTGGATTACTGGAGTGATATTGGCTCTTATCGGAATAGCCAGTATTTAGTGTATCGTTAGCTAGTAAAATAAAGTAATGAGTAATGAGCAATGTGTGACAAGTAATAAGTTTCGAGTTCCAGGTTGCAAGTTGCGGGTTTAAAAAAAAGTAGGGGCACGATGTATCGTGCCCAAAGTAAGACAGGCGTCTCGCCTGTCTGTGAATTATAAGAAAGGGCACAATTCATTGTGCCCTTACGCCTGAATCTTATTTCTTTAACGCGATACGCGATACTCGATAGTAAATTACTATACGCTAAACGCTGTACGCTCTACGCTAACAATTAAACATGAGGTTATGCTTAAAAGATGTTAACAGAAAAAAGATCTCCTGATTTATGGCTTTTTATAACGGTAATTATTCTAATGGCTATTGGTATATGTATGGTTTTTAGTTCAAGTTACATTATGGCTTATAAATGGTATGGGGATAGTTATTATTTTTTAAAAAGACAATTAATTTATGCTATAATAGCTTTAGTAGTATTTTTTTTCGCTATATTTACCGATTATCATTATTATAAAAAATTTACTATGCCTATCTTAATTTTATCCATTGCATTGCTATCGATGGTATATATTCCCAGTATCGGGAGGGCTGCCGGTGGGGCAAGAAGATGGATTAAGATAGGATTTTTTTCTTTTCAGCCTTCCGAAATTGCTAAATTTGCTTTAATCTTATATATGGCAGAGTCTTTGACCAGAAAACAAGTAAAAAATATAAAAACCTTTATTAGAGGGGTATTGCCCCCTTTAATTATTATGTTAGTAATGTTTTTATTAATCTTGAATGAACCAGATTTTAGTACTTCCTTAATTATTTTGGGCATTTCTTTTATTATGTTATTTATTGGGGGGACCAGAGTAATTCAGCTTTATGCATTAATAGTAGCAGCAATCCCCTTAGGAATTTTAATATTATTAAGAGAAGAATATAGAAGAGCAAGATTGCTCTCCTTTTTGGACCCCTGGAAAGACCCATTAGATAGCGGGTTTCATATAATTCAATCTTTATTAGCCTTAGGGAGTGGAGGAATTTTTGGAATCGGATTGGCAGAGAGTAAACAAAAATATTTCTATCTTCCCGACCAACACACCGACTTCATCTTCTCTATAATCGGTGAGGAATTAGGGTTTATAGGTACTGTAGTAATAATTATTCTCTTTACAATATTGTTGTGGCGTGGATTCAGGATAGCCTTAGGTTCTGCTGACCAATTTGGAACTTTGTTAGCTGCGGGCATTACTTCTATGATAGTTTTTCAGAGCATTTTAAATATTGGAGTGGTAACCAAGATGATTCCCACTACCGGCATTACCTTACCCTTTATCAGCTATGGGGGTTCATCTTTAATTGTAAATATGCTTTGCGCGGGAATTTTATTAAATATTTCCCGGTATAAATTAAAAGAATAGGGAGCTTAATTGATGGCATTAAAGGTGATAATTTCGGGTGGTGGAACAGGGGGGCACATATATCCAGGAATTAGCTTAGCTTATGAGATAAAAGGCAGAAACATAAACAATGATATTTTGTTTGTGGGAACTGAAAGGGGACTGGAATCAAAACTTGTTCCTCGGGAAGGATTTGAAATTATAAAAATTAAAGCCCGGGGTATTAAGCGAAAAATATGTTTTGAAAATTTAACGGCTATTGTCATTTTTTTAGTTTCTTTATTTCAATCATATAAAATTATAAAAAAGTATAAACCGGATATAGTTATTGGAACAGGGGGTTATGTAAGCGGCTCGGTTGTTTTAATGGCAGCAATATTAGGTATTCCAACTTTTGTCCATGAGCAGAATGTAATACCCGGGATTACCAATAAATTTTTATCTCGTATAGCCAGTAAAACATTTTTAAGCTTTGATCAGTCAAAAGAATATTTTAGTAATAAAGCAAAATTGATTTTTACGGGCAATCCCATACGTTTTAAAAATATTAAACCAGGCACAGACAGAGAGTATAAAAAATTTAACCTTGATTCTTCAAAAAAAACCATATTGGTATTGGGAGGCAGCAAAGGAGCAGCTTCAATTAATAGAGCTGTTCTGGGAGGTATCGATTTAATAAAAGAGGTTATAAAAAACGACTGGCAAGTTTTATTGATTAGCGGGCAAGATGATTATGATAACATTATGAAAATAGTGGGAGAAGACCATAAAATATTTTCGGTAGAACCTTATTTGCATGATATCGAAAAAGCCTATTCTCTGGCTGATTTAGTAATCTGCCGGGCGGGAGCTACAACTTTGGCTGAGATTGGGGCTTATGGTTTACCGGCAATTTTAATACCTTATCCCTATGCTACTCATGATCACCAGGGAATCAACGCTAAAATTTTTGAAAGAGAAGGAGCTGCAATAATAATTTTAGAAAAGGATTTATCTGAAAAAAAATTAGGCCAGGTTTTATTCGATTTATTAAAAAATAAAAATCAATTGGAAATGATGGCTAAAAAGAGTAGAGAATTAAGTAATGTGAATTCAGCTAAAAAGATAGTGGACTATATTTCTGATTACATTAAAAAAACTTAAAAAATATAAGAAGTATTTTACCAATAAAGCAGGAAAATTAATAATTTTGTTGAAATTATAATATAGTATGTAGTATCACATATCAAATTAGTCGATAGTGAATAGTGAATAGTCGTTAGTGTAAAACATAAGCTGTAAGATACAGGATGCAAATTCACAGTTTTAAGTTTAGGATAAAGCGAAAAAGTACAATCTAAATTTCAAAACTTACAACTTTTTTCTTTAATTTTGAATTTTAAGCTATGGTTTTGCGCTTTGCGCTTTCAGTTTTTCGCTATATGCCCTTACGAAATACGCAATACGAAAAAAAGGTGGAATTATATTTAATGAATGAAAAAAAATTACATATACATTTTATTGGAGTTGGTGGAGCGGGGATGAGTGGCTTAGCCTCAATCCTTCTTGATTCAGGTCATAAGATCAGTGGTTCTGATATTGTAACTTCAAAGATAACTAAAAGATTGGCTGATAAAGGAGCAACTATTTTTAAAGGTCATAATGAAGATAATGTAGAAGGGGCGGATTTAGTAGTAGTTTCATCAGCAATCCCCGAATCTAATTCGGAAATAAGGGGTGCCAGGGATAGAAAGATTACCATAATCAAAAGGGCTGAAATGCTGGCAAGGCTTATGGATAATAAATATGGAATAGCCATTGCCGGTACACACGGTAAGAGCACCACTACTTCCATGATAAGCCTATTATTAGAAAGAAGCGGTCTCGACCCTACCGTAGTAGTAGGAGGAGAACTGAACAATTTTAAAAAGAATGCTAAATTGGGGAAAGGTAATCATATAGTTGTAGAAGCCGATGAGAGTGATAGTTCATTTTTGGAATTGAATCCACGTATGGCTATAGTCACCAACATAGAAGATGACCATTTAGATCATTATGAAAATGTAGAAAATATTCTAAAAGATTTCAAGAAATTTATTGATAAAGTTCCTGATAATGGAAGAATAATCCTGTGCAAGGATTGCGATAATGTGAAGAGGCTGATAAAAGAATATGGGAAAAGACATGTTTCTTATGGAATATTTACTGAGGCAGATCTTATGGCCAAAGATATAGAATTAGATAAGTTAAATTCTAAATCAAAAATATACTGGCAGGGTGAAAAAATCGGTGACCTTTGTTTAAAGGTTGCCGGATATCACAATATTCTAAATGCTTTAGCAGCAATAGCTGTTGCCCGGGAACTGGGGATAAGTTTTAGGGAAATTGCTAAAATATTGGAAACCTATAAAGGTGTACATAGAAGAATGGAAATTATTGCTAATTTGGACGACAACATATTAATTATTGATGATTACGCTCATCATCCTACCGAGATTAAAGCAACTTTGAGTGCCTTAAGAAGTAGCTGGCAAAACAGAAGAATAATTGCCGTATTTCAACCCCACCGCTACAGCAGAACTAAACTTTTAGCAGAAAAGTTCGGTAAGGCATTTTTTGATGCTGATTGTGTAATTATCAATGATATTTATTCAGCCAATGAACCACCGATATTCGGAATTAGCGGAGGAACCATATTTAGGGAAATTAAAAAAACCAACCATAGGCAGATAAAATATTTGCCCTCCAAAGATAATATTTTAAGTTATTTATATGAAATTGTGCAACCCGGAGATATAATATTAACTATGGGGGCGGGAGATATTTGGACTGTTGGCCAGGAATTGGCTAAGCAATTAAAGAAAACAAAGGGATTTTAATTTTATTTGAAAATGAATATAGATATCATAAAAAATGAGTGTAAAAAACAAGGAATTGACCATATAATTAAATACGATGAGCCATTGAAGAATCATACTTCATTAAGAGTTGGCGGACCTGCTGATGTTTTTTGCAGCCCTGGTAATATCGAAGATTTAAAAAAAGTTGTTTCTATTTCCAAAGAATATAATATGCCTTTTTGGGTTATTGGAAATGGAACAAACTTATTGATTTTGGATAAGGGGATAAGAGGTTTTGTAATCAACCTAAATAAAGATTTTAAAAAAATAGAATTTTCTGATAAAATTGTAAAAGTAGGTGCAGGAGTTTCATTAGTATATCTGAGTAAGATAGCTTTGAATAGAGAATTGAGCGGATTAGAATTTGCCTGTGCTATTCCCGGGGCTTTGGGTGGAGCAATAATCAATAATACCAGTTTTAAAGGAAATTGCATGGCAGATGTAGTACAAAATGTAACTTTTTTAACCGGAGAAAATAAAATAGAAAGAACATCCAAACCTAATTTGAATTTTAATTATCGTGGATGTAATTTAAAAGGCAAGCCGGTGATAATTTTAGAAGCAACTCTGCTGTTGAAAAAGGGAAACAAAGAAGAAATTGAATTTAAAATAAAACAAAATATTGAAATCAGAGAAATCAGGCAGCCTTTGGATAAATTCAACGCGGGTAGTATATTTAAAAATCCACCGGGTTATTATGCTGGACAATTGATAGAAAAGGTTGGAGCGAAAGGGTTATCTCGGGGCAAAGCAGAGGTCTCTACCAGGCACGCAAATTTTATAATAAATAATGGCGGTGCATCAGCCAGGGATATTCTACATTTAATTGAAGAGATTGAGAACAGAGTAAAGAAAAATTTTGGAATAAAATTAGAGCGAGAAATAGAGATTTTAGGAGAACCCTAAATTCGTATCTCGTATCTCGTATCTCGTTAAAGAATGAGAAGATAGAAGATAAAAAAAGTACCGAGTATTGCGTAAAGTAAGGTTAGCCAGTTTACCGGTTACCCGGTTGAAGAATTAATAGCAGGCTGGTTAACTGTATCATCTAACTTTTTGTCTGACAACTAAGAACTTGTATTTAATACTAACGACTATTCACTATTCACTAACGACTAATTCAACTGGTAAACCGGGTAACCGGGTAACTAAATTTGTATTTCGTATATAGTTAAAACGGAGAACGGGTAGATGAAAAGAACTGACGAGAATGAAGGATGGATGGAAGAAGAAGAGGAGGAGGAATTAGAGGAAGAGGAAGAGGAAGAAGGAGAAAAATATCAGCCTTTAGCATTAAGAGTAATAAAGATATTAATTTTTTATTTGGCTATAGGTTTTTTGGGTTGGAATTTTTTTAATTTTATATTTAGTTCAAATTTTTGCAACATAGAAGAGGTTATTATTAAGGGAAATGATTATCTAAGTGAAGATGAAATATTTTCTAAATCTCAGATAAAATTAGGCGAAAATATCTTTAAATTAGATCTAAAAAAATCCATAGATTCTTTAAAACAAGAACCCCGGATAAAAGAGGTAGAAATAAAACGGGTAATACCTAATAAAATTATTATTTCCTTAAAAGAAAGAAAAGCAGCGGCAATTGTCCATATCGGAGAAGAATACTTTTCCTCCACCAAAGAGGGAATAGTTTTATCTAAAATTGATAGATCAGAGGAAGGATTTGGCCTGCCTCTGGTATTAGGATTAGAAATTGATAAAATAAAAATAGGGGAAATTGTAGATAAGCCTGAGTTTAGGACGGCATTGGAAAGCATTAATTCGGTAGAAGTGATACTGCCTAAGAAATTTTACCGGATAGAAATATTATCCCCGGATGATTTTATGATTTACAATAAGGATGATACCTTAAAAGTTAGAGTGAATAGGCCGGAGATGATTATTAATAAGGAGAATTTGTTAAGAGAAGCCTTGGAAAAAATTGTAAGGGAAAAATTATTAGTAGAATATATAGATATTCGCTTTAAAGATAGTTTAGTAATAAAATTAAAAAAATGATGTTTGTAAAATAAAAGATATATGTTAGTATAAACTTTAGTGAGGTAGTTAGATAAAAAGAAGAACGTTGCTTTTTTTCTTTCTTTACCTAATACCCAATACGAATTTTTTCTGATTCTCGGTTTCTATTATCTTTGCGAGATACGATTCACGAGATACGAGACCTTAGTCTATTTACTTTAATTTTTAAGTAGTGTATGATATTTTAAAGCATACGGGAGGTTATGAATATGGGAATAGATGAAATTGTAGTTGGTTTGGATATAGGTTCCGGAAAAGTATGTACAGTTGTAAGTGAATTAGGTGAGGATGATCAGATAGAAATCATTGGTATAGGGACAGCCCGCTCCTTAGGGATAAGAAAAGGAGTAATTATAGATTTAGACCAAGCTATTCAATCAGTAAAAGAATCTATTGAAAGCGCTGAAATTACTGAAAATGATATTGAAAAGGTTATAGAAGCTGCTAAGGCAGGAATAGTTTCTTCTGAGAAAGAATTAATTCATACATTAAGTCGCGAATTTATAGTTGATGGCCAAAGTGGAATATCAGATCCCCTGGGAATGTCGGGAGCAAGATTAGAGTGCAAAGTCCATATCGTAACCGGTTCAATCACGGCTGTGCAAAATTTAGTTAAATGTGTAGAAGAGGCGGGGTTGGATATTGAGGAAATAATTTTTGGAACCCTAGCTTCCAGTAATGCAATTTTAAGTAATGCGGAGAAAGAGTTAGGAATTTTATTAATTGATATTGGTGCGGGGACTACTGAAATAGCAATTTTTATTGAAGGTGGATTGGCTTATTCTGCAGTTTTACCAGTAGGAGGTGTTCAGATAACCAATGATTTAGCCGTTGGTTTAAGAACTTCTATAGAAGAAGCTGAAAAGATAAAAATTAGTTATGGAAGTGCAGTTGAAAATGGTGCTTCACCTGAAAAATTAGTAGAGATTTCCAGCATTAACGGAAAAGAGAAGCACAATGTATCCAAAAAGTACCTGGTAGAAATAATTGAGCCCCGGGTAAGTGAGATATTTAATTTCGTAGGGATTGAAGTTAGAAAATCTGGGTGCTACAACATGATTCCTGGAGGAATAGTTATAACCGGAGGAAGTTCTTTGCTGCCCGGTATCTCAGAGGTTGCAGAACAGGTCTTAAATTTACCCTCTCGATTAGGGAGACCCCATTACCAAGGAGAGTTAGCAGACATGATAAATGACCCGTCCTATTCTGAAGCGATTGGATTATTGAGTTTTGCTACTGAAAAATATTCTATCGGAAGATCATTTCAGTCAACTAAAAGGAAAATAGGAGTAAAAAGTTTTTTTGGCAGAATCATCAGTTGGTTGAAAGACTTTTTTTAGTTTTTTTATTATCTCTAAATAGGCTAATATTCCATTATTTGCGAGGAGGTTATAAATTGTTTAACCTTAACAATAAAGTAGGAGAGTTTATCGAAATAAAAGTAATTGGCATAGGCGGTGGCGGCGGGAATGCTGTTAATAGAATGATTGATGCGAAATTACAAGGGGTTAATTATATTTCCGCTAATACTGATGCTCAAGTGTTAGCCTTTTCTAATGCAGAACAAAAAATACAAATTGGTAGTAGGACAACCAAGGGTTTAGGTAGTGGATCGAATCCTGAAATTGGCCGTAAAGCTACGGAAGAAGACAAAGACAGGATTGCTAAAGCTTTAAAAGGAGCAGATATGGTATTCATCACCGCTGGAATGGGAGGTGGAACAGGAACCGGTGGTGCTCCTATCGTTGCTCGGATATCTAAAGACTTAGGTGCCTTAACAGTGGGAGTAGTAACTAAGCCTTTTTCTTTTGAGGGCTATATAAGGATGAGACAGGCCGAGGAAGGAATAAAATTATTAAAAGAATGTGTAGATACTTTAATTGTAATACCTAACGATAGATTACTTCAGATTATTGAGGAAAATACTTCTATATTGGATGCTTTCAAAATTGCTGATGAGATTCTGCTGCATGGTATTCAGGGAATTACAGAAATTATAGTTGAACCAGGTTTAATAAATGTTGATTTTGCGGATGTAAAAATGATTATAGAAAATGCCGGTACAGCTATAATGGGACTAGGAAGAGCCAGCGGTGAAAACCGAGCCGTAGAAGCAGCTCAAAGAGCTGTAAATAGTCCAATTTTAGAGACAAAAATCGATGGAGCTAAAGGGTTGTTGTTTAATATCAGCGGGAGTTCAAGTTTAACTTTGCATGAAGTTAATAGAGCTGCTGAAATAATTTCTAAGGCGGCTAATCCGGAAGCAAATATTATTTTTGGAGCGGTAATCGACAAAGGGTTAAATGACGAAGTAAAAGTAACGGTGATAGCTACAGGATTTGAAACCTTAGAGAAAATAAAAGAAGAACCAACACTTGAGGAAATTGATTTTGATAAAGATAAGATAAGTTATAATGATTTAGATATACCTACTTTTTTAAGGGAAAAAAAGTAAAAAGATAGAGTATAGAATAATTATTATATAGTATATAGTATACAGTAGAGAAAACGAAAGAGAAAAACAGAAAGATAAAATATCAGGAGCCATTTGTAGGGGCACAATGAATTGTGCCCTTCTTTTTTTCAAACCCGCAACTTGTAACCCGAAACTTATTACTCATCACATATTACTTGTTACTGTATTTTATACGAGATACGAATTTAACTAAGCG
>NMQN01000368.1 GCA_003575245.1 Candidatus Atribacteria bacterium 1244-E10-H5-B2
GTAAAGAGTTTGAACATACTGAGCCTATAAATTGTTTAGGGCGGCTTTCTGTACTCAATGAAATTTATAAAGCTGCTAAGCCCGCTTTAGATAATTTTTATAACTATGGCCTTAGAGAATCTGAAGTTATTACAAGGCAAAAACGTTTAGATATATTATGTGATGTTTGCCAGGCTTTAAAAGCTATTTAAAAAAGGTGATTAAATTTTAAATTAAGGAATGGTATACCGGCGGTCCGACTTTCTATGCGTTCTGCGGATTGCCGATCCCTGCTCTCCCCGGTTTTGTACATTTCCGGGGGGGGCAGGGTGAAAAAATTTAGGGAGTGAAAAGGAAATGAGAAATTTTCTATACTTCCTAAGAGATTCTGAAAAAACAGATCATCGTGTTTGTTGATTAAAAGGAAGTGGAAGTGATTGAGATGTATCCAAAATATAAGTGCTTCGGTTGTGGGAATATTTGGCGGAGTGGAGAAATACTGGCAATATGTCCAGTTTGCAGAGGCAAAGGAGTAAAAATAAAAGACGGAGTAGACATTAAGGAAGTAGTGGAGAAGTTAAAGAGTGGTGATTCTAAGAAGATTGCCCGGAGAGTTAAAAACAAAGTGAAAAAAACATAGAACAAATTAAGACTGATTAAAAAGAGAAAAAAATGGATTCAAAAAAAACGACATTTCTTTCACCCGATAAAATAGCTTGCGCAATGATTGCAATAGGTAAGACCAAAGCTAATTTATCAATATCCCGTATGCTTCTTTTAGGAATATTAGCCGGGGCATTTATTGGTTTTGGTTCAGAATTAGCTACTATAACTTGTTATGATATGCCAAAATATCTTGGAGTAGGTTTTACTAAATTTATGTTCGGAAGTGTTTTTTCAGTAGGACTAATGGTAGTTATAATTGCCGGTGCAGAACTATTTACTGGGAATAATTTAATTTTAATAAGAGTATTAAACCGTGAAGGCGATTTAGGGAAAATGTTTAAAAGTTGGTTTTGGGTGTATGTAGCTAATTTCCTCGGTTCCCTATTATTGGTTTGGATTATGTTTGGGACCGGGATTTGGAAGACAGGTAATTTCGCAGTAGGGGCAGAAGCTTTGGCAATTGCCCACGAAAAAGTAAACCTCAGCTGGTGGGAAGCTTTTGCCCGGGGAATTGGTTGTAACTGGCTGGTCTGTTTAGCTGTATGGATAGCGGTGGCATCTAAGGATGTAACTGGGAAGATCCTCGGGATATATTTCCCTATTATGGCTTTTGTAGCAAGTGGATTTGAACATTGTGTGGCAAATATGTATTTTATCCCGATGGGATTATTATTGAAGGGGAATGCCACTGTAGTAGCTGCAGCAGGACTGGCCGGCAAGTTAAACAATCTTACTTTACAAGGATTTTTTGTTAATAATTTAATTCCGGTTACCCTGGGTAATATTATTGGTGGATCATTTTGTGTTGCGACTGTTTATTGGTTAGCTTATCTGAGAAAAAGCAAAAAATAAGGATTGAATCGAATCCCGGCGGTCCGCTTTCTCTCCAGAGTTCTCGGATTGCCGTCCCCTGCTCCCTTCATTTCCAACCTTTTTTCTGAGGGGAGCAGGGTTATCTAAGTAATAGATAATCTTCAAGGAAGGTGAAGGGATTGGAAAAGGTTTACCTTATTCCCAAGTGGATAACCGACTATTACAAAAAATTCAGACTAAGAGAAAAGACTAAATGCTTTAAGACCTGCTCGAAATGTGGAGAGACGAAATTAATTTCTAAGTTTTTTACTGACCGGAGAAATTTGGACGACTATTCTGGGATCTGCAAAACTTGCAGAAACAAATATTATCGGGCAAGGTATGCCCGGGATAAAGAAAGAATCAAAACCCTAAACCAAAAATACCGGGAGGATCATAAGGAATCTTATCAAAAATATACCCGAAAGTATCGGAGAGATCACCGAGAATATTTTAAAGACCTGCACAGAAAGTATTATCTAAAAAACCGGGAAGCAGTCATCGAGAAGAGCAAGAAATATTATCAGGAGCATAAAGAGGCCTGTCAGGCCAGAAAAAAACTTTGGAGAATAAAGAATGAAGAGAAGGTCAGGGAATATAATAAAGAATATAAGCTGAAGCATAAGAGTACGAGTTTTTAACAAAAATATCGAATTTACGCTTGTCTTTATATCTATTTAAAAAAGCAAGGGCTTTAAAACGCAAAATTGAAGGTTTTATTTCGATTGAATTAACGAAAAAACCTTATACACCATAACTTTAAATTATCTTAAGATTTAAGATTATGAAAAGTGGTGAAAGTATAGAATGCAGTCGATGGAAAGAATAAAAAAGATAATCGGAGATCAATTAGGAGTTGACGAAAGTAAAATTACGGAAGATTCTTCTTTTGTTGATGACCTGGGTGCAGATTCTTTAGATATAGTTGAACTGATAATGGTTTTCGAGGAAGAATTTAATTTAGAAATTCCCGATAAAGATGCGGAAAAGATGAAGACTGTCGGAGATGTGATTAAATATTTAGATAAATAAAAATATAAAACCCAAAAATATGTATAAATATTTTTTATATTTATTTTTTTAAAGAGATATGTGCTAAAAAAGAATATTGAGAAATTAAAATTAATGTCTAATTAATTAGGTCGAAGAGCTATCCGACCTTGATTAAATTGTAAATTCATTTAAAAATAATTATTTAGTGAAGTGGTGGATAGAATAATGACAAATAGAGTAACAATCACTGGCTTAGGTCCGGTTGCTCCCAAGAAAGAAAATAGTTGATTATGCTATTTCAAATTCATTTGGCTTCGGTGGACATAGACATAATGGAGTAGTTGTTTTGGGCAAATATAAACAAAAGAGGAACAGCGGATAACTAATTAGTGGCTAGTATATTAGTAGTAGGTTTATATATTAATGGTAAATACTCAAGACAAATTAGATGAATATTTAAAAGATTTAGAAGAACGTTATAAGTATTATTATGATGTGGAGAGAGATAAAGAGATATTAAACGTAAGGGTAGATATATTTGCTAAATCTTCTACTGAACATTTTCGTCAAGTTTTAACTAAAAAGATAAAAATTGATCAACATTATACTAAAGAATATGCTGTAGTTAAGACATTAAAAGGATTTGGAGATAAAAATGAAGTAGAGAATTTTTCTAAATTTATAAAATCTTTAGTTAATGAATTATTTGTTCCTTCTGTAAATACTATGTGCACTATTATAAATGGAGTACTAATAAATACTTCTGGTTTTTCTGAAGAGGCAATTAGATTAGCAGAACGATTTAAATTCTCTAAATCATTTATGTTAGGCATAAAAGGATGGTGTGATATTAGATTGATACTTGTCGACTTGAAGGAACAAAGGTTATATTCTAATCAGAAAGGGAAAGAAGTGCTTTCTGCTTATAAAATTAAGTCTTCTCCAGGAGGTGATAAAGAGGAAAATTTAAAATAATATTACATTTTAAATAATTTAAAGTTGCTGGGACAGGAAGAAATATAGTACTTTACATTATTGAATATATTATTTTTATTTAACAAAAAGGAGGATATTTAAATGAGTCTTTTAATAATTGTACTAATTACCCTAATTGTTTTTGCGATTGCTCTTAAGGTTTATGGAGACTATTTAGGAAAGCTTGTGGAGTTAGATCCAGATAAAAAAACTCCTGCTCACACTATGACTGATGGTGTTGATTATGTACCTGCAAAAGCGCCGGTGTTAATGGGTCACCATTTTGCTTCTATTGCTGGAGGGGCACCTATTGTGGGACCTATTGCCGCTTCTTGTTTTGGGTGGCTTCCTTGTTTTTTATGGATTGTTTTAGGAAGTATATTTATTGGTGGAGTGCACGATTTTATGTCTCTTATTTCCTCGATAAGACATAAGGGTAAAACGGTTGCAGAAGTAATTGGAGTCAATGTGGGCAAAAGTGCAAGAACTTTCTTTTTAATATTTATCTGGTTAACTCTTGTTTTAATTATTGCTGTTTTTGCTATACTAGTAGCTAGAACTTTCACAGCTAACCCTTCAGTAGCTACTGCTTCAATCCTGTTTTTGGTAATTGCTGTAGGAATGGGTTTAGCCCTCTACCGTAAAGGTGTGTCTCTTAGTGTTGTAACCATAATCGGGGTAATTTTACTATTTTTATCCATCTGGATTGGGTTGAGAGTTCCCCTCACCTTAAGTTTTCAGACCTGGTTGTACCTCTTATTGATTTATATCTTTTTTGCATCAGCTATGCCAGTATGGATTTTGCTTCAACCTAGAGATTACTTATCTTCATTCTTACTGTATGCCGCTTTAGGTGGAGCAGTAATCGGTATCCTTATTGGCGCTCCAAGATTACAACTCCCCGCCTTTACTTCTTTTCATCAACCCATTGGTTACCTATTCCCGATACTCTTTGTAACAATTGCCTGTGGAGCAATTTCTGGTTTTCATTCCCTTTGTGCATCAGGAACCACTTCCAAACAGTTAGATAATGAGAAACATGCTAAAGTTATAGGTTATGGGGCTATGTTACTGGAAGGTGTATTAGCAGTTATCGCCTTAAGTGCTGCTGCTATATTGACTAAAGCAGGATTGGCAGACGGCTTGGCAAATTGGGGTGGACCAATTGGCGTCTTCGCTCATGGTATTGGAAGCTTTTTAGCTAATTTAGGTATACCAGAAAAGACAGGAATAATCTTTGGTGCATTAACTGTATCTGCTTTCCTGCTTACCTCTTTAGATACTGCTGCCCGGTTAGGTAGATATGCCTTTGAGGAATTCTTTGTAGAAAGGGCCCCAGCCCTTTCAAATAGATATGTAGCAACTATTGTTACAGTTATAGCTGGTGGAGCACTTGCCTTAAGTGGTAGCTGGAGTGCTATCTGGCCAATATTTGGTTCCGCAAATCAGCTTCTGGCTGGTTTAGCCTTATTAGGAGCAACTGCCTGGTTAGCTCATATGGGTAAGAAATATACAGTAACACTTTACCCTATGATCTTTATGGTTATTGTTACGGTTGCTGCTCTAATTACTATGGTATTCCAGAACTTTGCTAAAGGTAATTATCTATTAGGCTGTGTGTCAGTTGTTCTCTTGATATTGGCTGGATTTGTAGTAAATGAAGGGATAAAGGCGATAAGTAAATTTAAAGTAAAGGCAGAAACTAAATGATTATTGTGTAAAATTTGTTTAATCTTTATGTCCCAGCAACAAATATAATAAGAAGAGCAAGAGTATTAAAAGTCGGTGGTTGCCTATGACTAAAAATTAGTATTTTGGTCAGCAAGACTCAAGAGTGCTAGGAAAGAATTTAGTTTATCTGAGAAGAGGCGGTATCCAATCACAACGTTTTACCTGCCTCTTAACAAATAAGATTATTTTTTTATGAACCAGAATAAAAGCAGAGTTAAACGGCTTAGAGATATTTTTAAAAATTAAAAGGAGGATCTAAAAATGAAAAAGATTAAAATTGCTATCGCCGGAGTAGGGAACTGTAGCAGTTCTTTAGTTCAAGGCATAAACTATTATAGAGGCAAGGATGGCCGAGAGGCTATCGGTCTAATGCACTGGGATATTGGGGGGTATGAGCCCTCTGATATCGAGGTAGTAGCTGCCTTTGATATTGATAAGCGGAAGGTAGGGAAGGATGTTTCTGAAGCTATATTTGCCCTTCCCAATTGCACTACGGTATTTTGTAAAGATATCCCTGAAACCGGGGTTAGAGTACAGATGGGGAGAATATTAGACGGCTTTGCTGAACATATGAAAGATTATCCTATCCAATGTGCTTTTGTCTTAGCTGAAGAAAAAGAAGCTGCCAGAGAAGATATAGTAAAGACATTAAAAGAATCAGGGGCGGAGATATTGCTTAATTATATGCCGGTAGGTTCGGGAAGAG
>NMQN01000728.1 GCA_003575245.1 Candidatus Atribacteria bacterium 1244-E10-H5-B2
AATAAAGAACTTAACAAATTAAATTTCTTCTTAAAATCGATTGACCCCTTTAAAAAATTTCAACCTTCACCGGGGGAATCTTATATTATATTCAATGATAAAAATGATTATCTTCGTATAAAGGAAAATTTACAAAGACAATTAGGTGAAGATTTAGTAAGAGATCTTAGTTTTCTTCCTTATATAGGTTTAAAAGTGAAGGGAAGTGAAGAAAAACTTGCTGATTTAGGTTTAGGATTTTCTGAGGAAGATATTAAATTAGTAAGAAATTTGGGATTTCAGGTCATTTTACGCCTTAAAAATTTCTCTCAAATAAATAAAGAAGATATAGAGTTTAAATTTAAAGAGAGTGATAAAGCCGGTAAGATTTCGGGAATAATTTTTGAGGGGGAGACAGTTTTAGGTTATCCCTCAAAAGAAAACCTTATTTTTACAGCAAAACTTCTAAAAACAAAAGAATATCCCTTCGGAATTATAGAATTTGCTGGTCAAAAAGGGATTGAAACAATCGCTCACTCAGCAAGCGAATTAGCAGTTAGAGTTCATAGTATTACTAAAGAAGAAATGGAAATTATTTCCAGGCAGAAAGCCATAGAAAGATGGATTAGGGCAGCCAAAGAAAGAAAGGTGAGGATCTTTTATATCAAGCCTTTTATGAAGTCTAACTATAATCTTATCGAGGATAATGTATCTTATATTAGAACCATAAAAGGAGAGTTGAAAGTGAGTGGTTTTAACACAGGAAGGGCCAGCATTCTTTCTACTATCTACCAAGAATCAAAAATATTTATTCTTTTATTAATCCTGGGAGTTATTTCTGGGGGATTAATCCTCTTAAAAAAAGTCTTCAACCTAAAAAAATATCAAGAATATTCCCTGCTATTTTTCGCAATCTTATTTTCTCTACTTCTCCTCTTTTTAAATCGAGAAATTTTTTTAATAAAGCTGATGGCCTTATGGGCAGCTCTAATATTTCCCACTTTGGCTATCATTGATAACGAAAGATATTTTTTAGGAAATAATAATTCTAAATTAAAAGACACTCATGATTTTTCTGAAAATAATCACAGTTTTATTCAGATGATAAAAGAAGCTTTAATCGGGTTTTTCAGGATAATTTTAATTACCTTATCCGGCGCCCTACTTATAGCAGCTTTATTAAGCAATAATAAATTTATGTTGGGGATAGAACAGTTTAGCGGAATAAAGATTTCTTATCTGGTCCCACTTTTTTTAGTCCTGGCGATGATGTGGTTGAAAGTGAATAAGGGTAAATTAATGATTTTAGAAAATATCAAAAAGCCCATCCTGATCGAACATGTAATTATAATGGTCTTCTTTGCGGTATTTTTAGTAATTTATATTTCTCGTTCAGGGAATTTCTCTTTTCTCCCTGTTTTAAGCATTGAAGAGAAGATAAGAATTTTCTTAGAAAAGACTTTAATTGCCCGACCCCGAAATAAAGAATTCTTAATCGGTTATCCTGCTCTTCTATTGGCGATGAGTATGAATTTCTTAAAAATAAAAGAATTTAGGATCCCGATAATTATAATTGGGACTATTGGTCCAGTTACCTTAATTAATACCTTCTGTCATATTCACACTCCTTTTTTATTTTCGATGTTACGCACCTTTAATGGAGTATGGTTAGGCTCAACTCTGGGATTAATAATAATTACAATATTTTATTATCTGGTAAAAATATTCAGGAAAAAAATTAATTATGAAAAAGTCTAAAACCATAGCAAAGATAATGATTTCCGGTTATTATGGTTTTAATAATACCGGGGATGATGCTATTCTTAAATCTATGGTTAGAGCTTTTAAAGAAAAGATAGCTCAAGTAAAGATAACAGTTCTTTCGCATAGCCCTTTGCAGACCTCTCAAACTTATCAGGTAAAGTCTATAAACCGACTGCACTTAATTAATATTATATGTTGTTTGCGAGATACTAATCTTTTTATTAGCGGGGGTGGGGGATTGCTTCAAGATTCAACCGGAAAAGGTTGGAGCATATTATATTACCTGGGATTGATATTGGTAGCAAAAATAGTTAAAATACCGGTTATGATTTATGCCCAAGGGATTGGTCCGGTAAATAACCAGGTTAACAAGAAACTAATGAAGTGGATTTTAAATAAAGTTGAGTTAATTACGGTAAGAGATAATTCTTCTAAAGAATTATTAGAAAATTTAGGGGTGGTAAAACCTTCAATATATGTAAATTCTGATCCCGTCTTTTTATTGAAGAAAAAAAATATTAACCATGTTATAAATATCTACCCTTATATTCGGGAATTAATTAATCCAGATGATTGTCCCTTAATTGGGGTTTCAGTCAGAGAATATAAAAGCAATGGATCAGATTCAAAAAGAATATTTGCCCAAGCAGCTGATTATTTAATTGAAAATTATCAGGCGAAAATTATTTTTCTTCCCTTTCAATTTGATGAAGATGTACATATTAGTGAAGAGATATTATCTTTGATGAAGAATCAGGCTGAGATATTAAAAATAAAGCTTGAGCCTGAAGAATTACTTTCTGTTCTATCCCGATTATCTTTGGTGATTGGTGTAAGACTTCATTCAATTATATTTTCCAGTATGGCTAACATTCCTTTTGTTGCTTTTAGCTATGATCCTAAAGTGAAACATTTTGTAGAAGATTTGGGATTGTCTGAACTACTGTTAGGAGTAGATGAAGATATCTCTTTAAAAAATATTCAAGAAAAGGTAGAATATGTTAGAGAAAATAATAATAAAATAAAGGATATTCTACTCAAAAAAGTAAATAATTTAGAAGAAAAAGCGCTTGCTAACAATGAATTGATTTATAAGTTTTTAAATCTATAACCATTGAGGTTGCTATTTAATATGATTAGAATGTTTCACGTATATAAAAATTATCCCCATAAAATTCAAGCCTTACGGGATATCAATATCCATATAAAAAAGGGTGAATTTATTTTTTTAGTAGGTCCCACCGGGGCAGGGAAGAGTACTTTTTTAAAATTGATTTACCGGGGGATTGTTCCTACCAAGGGACAGGTAATTGTCGATGGGATAAACATAGCTCGGCTTAAACCCGGTTACATACCTTATTTAAGGCGAAATATAGGCATTGTCTTTCAAGATTTTAAATTACTGTATAACAGAACAGTATATGAAAATATTTCCTTTGGTTTAAAAGCGATTGGAGCGACTAATTTTGAGATAAGACAACAAGTTAATAAGGCCCTTGATTTAGTAGGACTGGAACACAAAAAGAAAATAAAACCGCATTTACTATCCGGAGGGGAACAGCAGAAACTATGTATTGCTCGGGCTATTGCTAATGAACCATTAATATTACTTACCGATGAACCAACTGGCAATTTAGATCCTTACACTTCCTGGGAGATCATGAAACTTCTATTTTATATAAATATACGGGGAACTACTATTATAATGGCTTCCCATGACAAACTTATGGTAGATAAAGCTAAAAAGCGGATAGTAAGGTTGGAGCGAGGAAGAATAATAGAAGATATGCAAAGAGGGATATATTAAAATGATTTTTGAGAATATGGGATTTTATTTTAGAGAAGCTTTGCTCAGTCTTAGAAGAAGTGTTTTAATGACTACAGCAGCAATATTAAGTACCACTACTATTTTAATTATTGTTGGAGTGTTTCTATTAATTTCTATAAATTCCAATCTTTTTCTAATAAATTTAGAATCCCAATTAGAGATTGTAGTCTATTTAGAAGATAATATTTCTAAAACCGAGCTAAACAATTTAAAAAACAACATTACTTCAATGGATGGGACAAAAGAGGTAAAATTTATATCTAAAGAGGAAGCTTATCAGTATTTATTAGAGAATTTAGGAGAGCAGAAAGATATACTCAGCGCTATTGAAGTAAACCCGCTTCCAGCTTCTTTTGAGGTACAAGTAAAAGATCCTAAGGTGATTGAGCAAATTGCTAATCAGATAGCCGAATTTAAAAAAGTGGAAGAAGTTGACTATGGCCAGGAAATAGCAGAAAAATTGTTAAATTTTACTTATGTATTTAGAAGAGCGGGGATGTTAGTATTAGCCCTCCTAGTTTTTGCTTCTATTTTGATTATATCTAATATAATAAAAATTACTGTATATGCCAGAAGAAGTGAAATTGAAATAATGAGCTTGGCAGGAGCTACTTCCTGGTTTATTAAATGGCCCTTTATAATTGAAGGTTTTTTACAGGGCTTTACCTCTGCAATTTTTTCCATAACAATATTATATAATTTTTATATTTTTGCCGTAAATAAAGTGCATCAAGTCATTCCTTTTTTGCCGTTAGTAGTGGACAATATAGATTTATTACCCATAGGTTTAGCAATTGTGCTCTTAGGGAGTTTAGTGGGAATTTTAGGGAGTATGTTTTCGGTGGGAAAATATTTAAATGTATGAAAAGAGATTAGTTTTAAGAAATAAGAAAATATTTTCTATTTTAATATTGATTTTAACCTTCATCTTATTTATTGTTTTTTTTAGCTATAGTGATAGCAATGGAGACTACAGTCAAAAGATAAAGGAGGAAAACCAGAGGCTAAAAAGGATAGAGCAGCAAATTAAAAGCGTTAAAGAGGAAATTGATAATTTACAGAAAAGAGAAAGTGGTTATTTAGAAACACTTCATAAAATTGAAAAACTTTTACAGGATACAGAGAAAGAATTGAAAGCTATCGAAAAAGATTTAGAGTTTGCTCAAAAAGAGATAAAAACAGTAGAGAATGAAGTTATTATTGAAAAAGAAAAGCTAAAGGAAAAAACAAAACTATTAGAAAACAGATTAAGGGAGATATATAAACACCGCCTAACTGGTTATCTGGAAATTCTATTCAACAGTGAAAACTTTTCTGATTTTCTTACCCGTTTCAGATATATAAAAAATATTTTGTCTTTAGACGCTAAAGTGATTAATGATATTCGCCAGCAGATGAAAAAAACACAAGATAGCAAAATGAACCTGGAGAATAGGGAAGAGATATTGAGTTTGTTAGAAAAAGCGTTAGAGAAAGAGAAAGAAAATATTGAATTTTCTATTAAAGCCAAAAAGTCCATAATTAATAAGATAGACTCTGAAAAAGAAGTACATCAAAAATCTTTAAAAGAGTTAGAGCAATCTTCTTTAGAAATAAAGAATATAATAGAAAGAATTTATAAACAGCAGGAAGAAGATTCTAAA
Organism: Candidatus Atribacteria bacterium 1244-E10-H5-B2; assembly: GCA_003575245.1. The sequence continues at coordinate 5,215 of NMQN01000728.1, forward strand.
AAGGCTTCCCCAAAAGAAGTTCCAGCGATTACTCTAAAACCCAAAAAGGGAATTTTAGCCCTACCTATTCAGGGCAAATTAATTTCTGAGTATGGAAGACAAAAAAATACTGATTTTAATACTTATACTTTTAATTCTGGAATAGACATTAGTGCTCCCCTTGGACAGGTAGTCCGTGCAGCTGGTTCGGGAGAGGTGATTTATACGGGAAATATAAAGGGATATGGGCAGATAATAATTATTGATCATGGGGGAAGGGTTACTACTCTATATGCCCACCTTTCTAAAATTTTAATAGATATTGGGAATAAAGTAAAAAAGGGGCAAATTGTTGGCCAGGTGGGTGATAGCGGAGGTGTTTCTTCTACCAGGTTGCATTTTGAAGTTAGGGTAGAAGGCAAACCTACTGATCCCATGAACTGGTTATAAATATAAACATTCTAAAAATTTGGTGGTGGAAAATTTGATAAATATAAAAAGAAAGAGAATAATTACTTTAATTTCGATTTTTGTATTGGTTTCTATAATAAGCGGATTTCTATTTTATAATGTTAGGGCAAGTGGCAAGACCAATGAAGAGGAACTATTTACTAACTTAGAGCCTTTCTTTGAAGCTTTAAATTTAGTAAGATTTGAATACATAAAGAAGGACATAGATTTAGATAAAGTTATTC
>NMQN01000568.1 GCA_003575245.1 Candidatus Atribacteria bacterium 1244-E10-H5-B2
TGGGGGAAAGCCCTGCTACTGCCGACTCCTTGGGGATAAATGTTGACCGGGTCCGTTACATGTGTGTTCTTCTCGGCGGGGTCCTCGCCGGCGTGGCCGGGGGATATCTCTCGGTCGCCTATCGACCGGCATGGACCGAGGGAATGACTGCGGGAATAGGGTGGATCGTTATTGCATTGACCATCTTCGCCTTTTGGAATCCGGCCTACGGTATGCTGGGAGCTTACTTGTTCGCAGCTCTCTACCACCTGTCGTACCGCCTGCAGCCGTGGGTGTCGCCGGAACTGCTTAAAGCAATGCCCTACGCATTTGCAATTCTGGTCTTGATCTTTGTGTCCCGCGGGACATTGCAGAAGCGGATGGGGGCGCCGGCTGCGCTAAACTTGCCTTACACGAGGGGCGAGGAGTGAGTTCGGATACCCTCACCTGTTAGTGTAAATTTTAGTGGGATAGTTAGATAAAAAGAAGAATACTACTTTTTTGTATCTTTTCTTCTCTTTCTTAACTTGATACTCGATACTGTTTTTATTCGATACTTTCTTTTTGCTGTTTGCTTTTTTCTTGGATATTTGGTAAATTTATAATGATGGAAAGATAAGAGAGGAATAAAATCCGGGAAAAGTTGAACCGGTCTTCATAAATATGAAGTGGAACAAACTACGGTTAATAATGAGTATACGTGGAAAGAGAAAAGTGAAAGGAAAATTTTTTCTGATACCCCTTGCTCATAACATTGGAAGATAATCAGGAAAATACAATTATGACAGAGTAAGAAGAAGCATGTTATCATCCGATGATGGTTGTAACCGGCTAAAAAATGGAGGAGGTGAGGTGTTTAATCCCAAATTTATCAAGCATTCTGGATAGTTAGTACTGCACTATCCTGAATATGTGGATGTGGTAAAATAAGCAGTGAAAGTTGTGAAAATGAAAAGGCTGTTTGAACAGCCTATAATATAATAAAGGAGGTTTTAAAATGTTTACTCAACGAAACAAAGTTGTGTTAGTAACTGTGTTAGTAGTGGCGATCATCTTCATCTTTGCTTCAATGATGATGGCTAAAGAGTATGTTCCCGGCACACCGCTAAAGGTGGGATTCATCTACGTCGGGCCTATTGGCGACCTGGGTTGGACCTATGCGCACGATGAGGCGCGGAGGATATGTGAGGATACCTTCCCCTGGTTGGAGACAGTCTATGTAGAGAGCGTCGCCGAAGGAAACGAGGGGCTTTACATTGACAAGCTGATTGTGGAAGAAGGCTGTGACGTCGTCTTGACCACCAGCTTCGGCTTCATGGATGGAACGCTGATTTCAGCGCAGAAGTACCCGGACAAGATCTTTGCCCATTGCTCCGGATTCAAACGTAATCCCAATATGATGACCTATATGGCCGATTTCTACCAGATCTACTACCTGAATGGGTTGATTGCCGGAGCTCTCACCAAAACAAACAAACTGCTTTACGTGGGCGCCTTCCCAATTCCCGAACTAAAGCGCCACATGGGTGCGTTCACCGTGGGTGTGCGGGAGGCCAAACCCAAGGCCGAGGTGCATATACGCTGGATCTATGAGTGGTTCAGCCCTACAGCTGCCAAGGAGGCTACCGAGGCGTTGATCGCTGACGGATGCGACGTGTTTGCTTTTACCGAGGATTCACCGACGGTCGTACAGGTTGCTGCAGAAAGCGGATTCCCGTCCTTCGGGCATTACTCCCCGATGTACCAGTTCGGCCCCGAACATGTTGTTTCCGGACAGATCGCGCACTGGGAGGAAATCTACCTTGACTTCCTGGCCAAGATCTATGCCGGTGCGTACACGGCGCACAATCTTGCCGATGTTGACTACTGGTGGCTGTTGAAGGAAAAGGCAGTGGAGATGGGATCTAAGCCGGGGATGCTGATAAACCCCGTCCATGAGGACGAACTAAAAGGGATCTACATTGATGACCCTGTCCTGGGGATGATCAGCGTTTACGACCTGGTTATGAAGCGGCTGGAGCAGATGGCCGATCCGTCAATGGTCTTCGATCCGTTTAACGGGCCGATCTACGACCGCGACGGAAACCTGAAAGTTCCGGAGGGCTTACGCATGTCGATGTTTGAACTGACCACTATGGGCTGGGCGGTGGATGGCATCGTCGGTCCCTGGGAATAAGAGAAGCTAAATTTGGGCGGTAGCCTTCAATAAAAGAGGGTAGCCGCCCATTTAAAAAATAGGGACACATCCCATTTTCCTCACTAGGGAAAATGGGATGTGTCCCTATTTTTTAAGAAGAGTTATCAGTTTCTCTTTTTCCTTTAAAAATATTTCTCTTGCATTATTCAAGATATTATCTTCGTTAAGATATACAAATTTATGGTTATTGACAATTAGTTGGCCATCTATAATTACATCTCTTATTACTTCGTTTCCCGAGCAAGAATAGATAAAATTATTAATAAATACATCTTCAGAAAGTATTTTTGAAGTAGGGTATTCCAATACAATCATATCTGCCTTGTGCCCTTCTTTTATCCTGCCAATCTCATCTTCCAGATTTAAGGCCCGAGCACCGTTTATAGTTAACATATCATATACTGAAGGGGCGTTAAAAGTTTTTTCATCCATAGAGGAAACTTTCTGCAACATCGAACCAAGTCGGGCTTCTAATAAAACATCATAATTACTACTGCTTGCTCCTCCGTCACATCCTATAGTTATGTTTACTCCCGCTTTTTGCATCTTATACATAGGCGAGATTCCGTCTGTAACCTTACAATTGGTATAAGGACAATGAATAACCGAAGTTCCTGTCTGGGTGAGAAGTTTTATCTCTTCATCATCTACCCAGATGACATGGGCAAGTTGAGTAGATGGTCCCAGCGCTCCCAAATCATTTAAAGCAGAAATTTCTCCTTTATTAAATCTTTTTCGGACTTGATTGGTAGGTTCCCGGCCTTCAGCAGCGTGAGTGTGAATTCCCACACCGAATTCCTTAGCCAATTTTATTAATTTTTTTATTAAAATATCCGTGCAGGTGGGAAGCCCGGCAAAAGAGAATTTAACTTTTAAACGTCCATTATACTTTCCATGCCGGCGGTTAAAAAAATTTTTACTATCATTAAGGCAGTCTTGAATAGACTTGACCGGAGTATTTTTCCCTTCGGGATAATCATTTTCCATTTTTCCTACCACCGCTCTGATTCCGGAATCCATCAGTCCTTGTATTATTAGCTCTTCCGCACTCTCCCCCAATAATTCTCCTACTGCTGTTGTCCCTGATTTAATGGCTTCCATAGCCCCTAATAATGTGGAGTAGTATAAAGCTTCTTCTGAAAAGAGGTGAGGGAACTGCCAGATTATTTCCAGCCACTTGGTTATATGTAAATCATCCATCAGTCCTCGACCGAAGGTCTGATAAAGGTGAGTATGGCAATCTATTAGACCCGGGATGATAATCCTTCCGGAGATATCCAAAATTTTGTGTTTATCTTCATCTGAAAAATTATGGTCTATTTTTACTATTTCATTTTCTTCAATAAGAATGGATTTTATGCTTGATAATTTTCTATCCTCATATATACGAGCATTCTTTATTATTAAACCCATAAACTATTTTTATTCCTTCCCTGTATTTTTAAAAGCTTCAAGGCAGAGGTCAGTCATCTGATGAAATATAGGATTTATTTTTTCCTCATCAGTAATCACTTCCCGGGTCAGGTGATTAGCTACCGCAGTAAGGATGGTTCCTACTTTAACTTTTCGGAGATAACCGATAGTGAACAGGGCAGAGGATTCATTTTCTACGCTTAAAACATTGGAATCAATCCATACCTGTTCTCTTTTCAGAAAATCAGGGTCTGCAAACACCGAGCCCTTATAGAAGGCGTCATGACTCATAATTATCCCTATATGGGGTTTCTGATTTTTGTTGTGGGTTGCTTTTACGAGGGCATCTACAATATCTACATCCGCAACAGCCGGGAATTCAATCGGTATATATTCGACCGATGTACCCTCTAATCTGACTGCAGAGGTGGGGATAATAATATCTCCCAGGTTTATATTCTTTTGTAGGGCCCCGGTGGTACCAAGACGGACTAAATATTTTGCTCCTGACATGATAAGTTCCTCCAGGGCAATGGCGGCAGAAGGGCAGCCCATACCGGTTGAGGTAACACTTACTGTTAGTCTTTTATATTTTCCGGTATAGGTTACATATTCACGACTTTGGGCAATTAATTGAGGATTTTCGAAATGTTCAGCTATTAGATGGCAACGGCCGGGGTCACCCGGCATTATTACAAATTCTCCTATTTGACCTGGTTCTATCTGAAGATGATGCATCTTTTTCATATCTTTTCCTCCTTTTCCTCTTGAAGGTCGACCAAAGCTCCGGCGGCGATGGTTATTGCCTTATCGATGCTTTTTTGCAGCTCGTCTTTTGTGCCTTTTTTGCCAGTGATTAAATCTCCCGCAGCGACCAGTATGGTTCCAACCTGTACATTTTTTAAAGAACCTATCACGAAAAGGGTAGAAGATTCGTTCTCGATAGCTAAAGTTCCCGCTTCAGCCCAGATGGCGACTCGTTTTTTATAATCTCCGAAGGCGAAAGGGGATTCCATATAAAAGGCATCGTGGGTTCTTATTATTCCTAAATTATAATCTGCGTCTTCTTTTTCCGCTCGGTTTCGCAGGGCAATAACAGTGCGATAATCTGCCGCTGCCGGATATTCTATGGGGACATATTCTTTAGAGGCTCCGTCCCCTCGAATAGCTCCGGTTACAATAATTATATCTCCGGGGTTTATTTCGGAAGAAAGAAAGCCGCAGGTCCCCACTCTGATAAAATATTTACATCCTATATTGGTCAGTTCCTCTATGGCTACAGCAGCTGACATACAACCAATTCCGGTGGAGCAGACTGCCACGGGCTTATCTTCATAACTACCATTATAAATATGAAATTCTCTATTCTCTACAATTTTTTCTGAATCCCGGAAAAATTTTATCCCGATATAATCTGCTCTTTCGATATCTCCGGGAAGTAATACCGCTTTATTCACTTCGTCTTTCTTGCATCGTATATGATATTGTACTTGTTCCAATTTCCTCACTCCTTTAAATGATTAATGATTCAGGAAGTCGGTTCTTTACGCCATTATATTTATATTTGAATATTTTTTTCTGTAATATGTTTTATGATAATCTATTTTAATAACTCCGTCAATGTTCTTTAGAAGGAGAAAAACTTATAAAACAATAGATGTTAGGAAATTTTAAAAAAAATTAAAAAAATATTCATTACTACCTTGCATTATAAGATACTGTGTGATACAATGCTACCGTACATTAAAAGGTACAGTATAATATTCAATAATAGTATTAAAAATTATTTAAAAAAGGATGGTGGTAAATTGAATATTCAATTTAAAAAAGGAGTATTAGAGTTATGTGTTTTAAGTATGTTAGAAAGAGAGGTTTGTTATGGGTATGAATTGGTTAATGAAATTTCTAAAAGTATATCAATTTCCGAAGGAACAATATATCCGTTATTAAGACGGTTAAAATCCGAGGAGTTCGTAACTACGTATTTACAAGAATCTCAGGAAGGTCCGCCAAGGAAATATTATAAATTAACTGAATTAGGCCGAAAGAAAGAAGAGGAACTAAAGAAAGAATGGTTTGCTTTTGCAAAGGATGTTAATAATTTTTTGAAAGGAAGTGAAAAGAATGAATAAAATAGAATTTTTGGGAAGATTATCTGAATTAATTAAAGATATACCCGAAGAAGAAAAGAAAGATATATTGTTTGATTATGAAGAACATTTTAGAATTGGATTGGAGAAAGGAAGAAGAGAAGAGGAGATCGCTGCATCACTTGGAGATCCGAAAGTT
>NMQN01000566.1 GCA_003575245.1 Candidatus Atribacteria bacterium 1244-E10-H5-B2
GGTTTGCCTTATAGTTATACCGAGATTATATTACCATGCGAACAATCCTGCAGATACAACCGATATAATCACTGCCATTTATGCTACATCAGCAACAGAGGTAAATGCTATTTATTCTACATCAGTAGTACAGATAGGATTATTAGCAGGATTGATAATAGCCTTTCGAAAATAAATCATTCCAACAACAATTTTGTTAAAAAAAATAAAAGGAGGTCTTCTAAAGTGAACAAAGGCGAATTAATTGATAAGGTGGCCAAGGAAACAGGCCGCACCAAAGTGGAAGCTAAGGGAATTGTAGAATGTGTATTGAAAAATATTACTGATTGTTTAGCTCAGGGTAATGCCGTTAGATTAATAGGTTTCGGTACTTTCGAGGTTAGAAAAAGAGCTGCTCGAGAGGGCAGAAATCCCCAAACCGGTGAAAGAGTAGCGATACCGGCTAAGAGTGTCCCGGTCTTCAAAGCGGGCAAAGAATTAAAAGAGAAAGTAAAGTAATGCATTGCTGGTTATCCCAGGCTGATTGAAAATTAAAGAATAGGAATACTTACCAAACCCTTTTGATTTAAATATAATTTATTAAAGTGATATATCTCCTTTAAATATTTGGTATTATTTTATTAGGAGGTGGCGTTTTTATAATGAAGAAGGAAGTAATGTATATTGTTTTAACTCGTATGATTTCCAAAGAAGAAAAGGTGTTTTTTGCTCATTGCCCGGAATTGGATGTCGGCAGCCAAGGAGAGACAGTTGAAGAAGCTGATAATAATTTGAAAGAGGCAGTTGTCTTATATTTAAATACTATTGAAGAACTAGGCACCAGAAACCATATTTTTAAAGGGAGAAATATAAAAATATATTCTTACAAACCCAGACCTGCTTTGAGAAAAATCAGTATGCCCAAGAGTTACAATAATTTCCCCTTTATTACTCAGGAAGCTATGTCTCTAACTGGGAGTAATTAACTAAAAAAGGAGGAGAAATTGTGCAAGGAAGAATTCCTAAAAAAACTATAATTAACATAAAGATTCCTGCTATTATAGAACATGATGAGTTTGGCTTTTTTGCCTATTCCGATTGTCCCGGACTTAAAGGACTCATTGCAGATGGCAAAACAGAAGAAGAAGTTTTAGATAATTTTAAAGACGCCTCAATTTGTTATATAAAATCCTTATTAAAACACGAAGATCCACTTCCCCTTGGTTCAACTGTTTACGTTAAGAAAACTACCACTACTAAACCCCGGACAAAGGATATAGAAATTCCTTTAAATTTAAGTGATGAACGTTTTGTAGCAGTATGAAATATTCTAAAAATGTATGGGAGCAACTTAAGGGGATAGAAGCTAAAAAACTGATCGAAGCCTTAAAAAAAGATAGTTGGATTTTAGATGAAACACGTAAGAGTACCTATGCATATATGAAAGATACCCTTAAGGGCAATAGAAGAGTTGTGATACATTATCATCCTGGTAAAACTTACCGTAGTCCAAAACTTTTAAAAATTATCTTTGATGCAATAGGCTGGAACGAGAAAGAACTAAAGAAACTAAAATTAATAAAATAAATTAAAACTTAATAGATTATATGAAATTAGACTAAAAGATCCTTTAAATAAAAAATGTCTTGTATTAATTAAAAATACTCATCAAAACCCCTGCCCTAAAAGAGCAGGGGTTTTTGTTTAAAAGAGCAAGATCCCTATTAATTTCAGGAAAGGAGGGTCAAAAAAATGTCAATGGAACCAAAATATATTCTAGTGGTAACAGTTGTCTGGTTGGTAGTTGCCTGGTTGATAGCAGGTGGTTTTATAATTATACCTAGACTTATATTTACACAACCTATCACCACTAATACCACACTTACTGATGTAGTCAACGCTATTTATAGTCTCAAAGATACTATTTATGCAACTATGGGGGTGGGAGTAGGAATACTAATCACAGTAATAGGGATAGGGGTAGGCGTAATAGTCGCAGTGATGTTAGCATTGAAGTGAAAATCTATAAAGAAAGGGGGTAATTAAAATAAACTTGACATAAATTAAAATAAACTTGACAAATTGTGCCGGTATGTATTATAGTGATTATAGATTTTAATAGACGACTCCCCGGCTATATGCCGGTTAGGCAGCTTATATGGCTGCCTTTTTTTTTGAAGGGATAATGCCATGAAAAACAGAAGCATAATATATATTGATGGATTCAACCTATATTATGGTGCAGTCAAAAACACGCCCTGGAAATGGCTAGATATGGAGAGATATTTTTCACTCCTTCTCCCATGTGATGATATACAAGCAATAAAATATTTTACTGCAAAAATTCTTGGTTCACATAAAGCAAATCAAGAAGCATATATAAAAGCATTATCAACACTTAATAAAGTTCAAATCATATATGGCTTGTTTAAATATAAAAAAATAAAATGCTTAGTGAAGAATTGTACCTATCGAGGTTCAAGAGTATTTGATGTTCCGGAGGAGAAAAGAACCGATGTGAATATTGCAGTTAATATGATTAAAGATGCTATTAATGATAAATGTGATAGATTTATTGTTGTTAGCGGCGATTCTGATTTAGTACCAGCGGTGAAAGCTGTAAAATTGATTGACCCAAATAAAAAAGTGATTGTTTATGTTCCCGCAAGCAATAGAGTTCGCGGTGCGGCTAATGAATTAAGGAATTCTTCTGATAGACATAAAACATTACCAAACAATTTATTGTCAAAAGCTCAATTTCCAGCTCAATTAACTGATTCAGAGGGCGGAATTATTCAAAAACCAGAGGCATGGTCAATAGAATGATAATAACGAAGGAGTTAAGCTTGAAATTTATTTAAATTTTTATCCTGTTTTTCTTTTTTAGTGTTATAATGATAAATACAAAAGGGAGTGTGATTCGCTAAAATTACAATCCCTTTTAATATGACTATACCGATATATGGCAACATTGCAAATATTTGCAATACTGCCATCTTCTATTTAGTTTTGTTATCGAAGGCTATGATAACAAACGGATGAGACCAGGATAGATTGTGTTTACATAAACACAATTCAAAACGTTATAGAAGTATTGGAAATTTTACTAAGATGACACTTTTGTCGATTTTTCGCAAATGCGAATTTTCGACAATTTTTCCATCTATGGAGATTTTATAACGTAAATCAGGAATGGCAGTAATATCGATATCGATAATGCTGCCTTTTTCTATTTCACTCACTCTTGATTGTACTAACCCTATTACCCTTGCTGCTTTCTCCTGCACCCAATCCCTTCTTCTTAACTTTTTAGTTATCTCTATTTTTTGCTCGAAGCTTAAGTGCCTTCTAGCCAAATTAAGGCTAATACCTAATTCAAAAGTTTCATCCCCACTTATTTTTTTAACTTCGTAGTATGTCGAATAAAGTGAATTATAATTTTTAAAAGAGGGACTATTCTAAGACTTCAGGAGATAAAGCGTCAAAACTCAATTTAGCTATTTTTTAAAAGTCCTTTGTTTATAAGAGTTTCAAAAATTTAGAATTAAAATATTATAGACTTCTGGCGTAGAATGTGTTTATTCTACGTCAAAATACTTGACAAGATATATTCTATCCTTTATGATGTTAGCAGCTAACATTCTGTAACTAATGATGGTAGAAAAAAGATGAGCAGTACTGCCCATCAAAGAACTTTTACCACTTCTAAATGGAAGAGTGCAAACTAGTTTGCACCAAATTACTGAAATTTTAGGTACTAACAATTATGAAGGAGGATACAGAAATTAAAAGGCAAAAGACCCCAGTGGTTTTAACCAAGGAAGAGGTAGAAAAGTTAATAGAGGTAGGAGCAGGGCTGGAAGGGCTTTATAAGAAGAAGCTAAAAAAAGAGAAACTAAAAGGCTCCAAGTATTTAAGCTATTTAAAGAATAATATCTTTATGGCTATACGAAATCAAGCGATTATTAGGCTTTTATTTAGCACGGGAATCAGGAATATGGAGGCTTGCCATCTGAACGATGAGGATATCTACTTTGAAGAGAATAGAATTAAAATCAGGCAGGGGAAGAGAGGGAATGACGAATATCAACCTTTAACTAAAGATGAGACCTGGAGGGGGCTAACAAGATATTTAATAGCCAGGAAAGCCTTTAAATATAACAAAGGCGATGCTTTCTTTATCGGGAAGAATGGCGAAAGGATCAGGCCTAGGGAGTTGCAAAGGTTTTTTAAGCAATACGGGGAGGAAGCAGGGATCAAAAAGCAGGTTTATCCTCACATCTTGAGGCACAGCTTTGCCACCGAATATTTAAGAGCTACTAGGGATTTGAAACTGACCCAGAATGCTATGAGGCATAAAAATTTGATGAGTACCATTATCTACACCTATGTGTCAAAGGATGATATAGCCAATGGGCTGGAGAAAGCTAATTTATGAAGGGAGGCAAAGACAAATGCAAAAGAAATCTTTAGAACGTTTAGCACAAATACAAAAAATAATAGATAGCTATGATTTTGCTCTGACGCTTAGGCAGATTTATTACCAGTTAATAACACGACAGATTATCCCACAACCCGTAGACGGAAAAGAAGCTGAAAGGGTTTATAAAAGATTAAGCAATTTATGTGTAAATGGGAGAGATGAGGGAATATTACCGGAAGAAGGATTTGCTGATAATTTAAGAAAACCAGATAAGCCTAGCGCTTGGCTTGACCTTACCGAATTTATGCAAACCGTTAAAAAGTCTTACAATAAAGACAAGTGGGCTAATCAACCTAAATACTTAGAAATCTGGACAGAGAAAGACGCCTTGAGGAGTGTATTAAGCGAGGTTACCTATCAATATGACGTTTCTCTAATGGTAGCAAGAGGGCAGTTAAGCAGAACGGCAATATACGAAGCCTCTGAAAGATACAAAGTCAAAAGCGATAAAAAATGCTATTTATATTATTGTGGGGATTTTGATCCTTCCGGACTATGTATCCCTAATTCTATAAGGAAAAGGTTAGGGAATTTTAATATATATTGCAATTTTGAGAGGATTGGTCTAACAAAAGAGCAAATAGATAAATATAAACTTCCTTCCGGGAAGGCAAAGAAGAAAGACCCGAACTATAAGAGATTCGTTGAGATAACCGGGTCTGATATGGTAGTAGAGCTTGATGCATTGCCTCCTGATGTACTCCGGGATATTATAAGGGATTGCATATTAAAGAATATCGATGAGGGTCATTTAGTACAAGTGCTAAGAAAAGAAAAAAGCGAAAGAGATAAATTAAATAAGTTTATAGAAAAGGGGATTTAATTAATCTGGTAATCTGGCCTAAAATATGCTTAACTTTATTGGAAAATTAAAGAGAAAATTATTTAATCGAGGGAGGTGAATATATTATAGGTACGATTAAAAAGACTATCACGATTGAGATTGACGCAAAAAATGAAGAAGAGATGGAAACAAAGTTAGATGTTTTCTTGAATGATATTAAATTTATAAATCGAGAGTATAGAAGCAATGACATAACATATAAGATTGTGAAGGGGAGCCACTGAAGAGTGATTTGATTCGTGAAAGGTTCGATCCTGCCAAGCAGGTAAGTTAGGAGGGAAAGGAATATGACTACAATCATTTTACCGACTTGTCCGAAATGTGGTTGCCACGATATTAGATGTGAAATGTGGGTCGGTTATAAATGCTTTAAGTGTGGATACGTTTTTGAAAAAGAAGAATCGATAGCATATCTTGGAGGTGAAGAATGAAAATAATAACCAGAGGTAAAAGGATATCTAAATATTCAAAGGTAAGTGGTTTGATGACGGTGGATGTCACCAATGATATATTTTGGTTAAAACTGGACTTTGATTCCGGAAGTGGGCAGATTATTGTGGAGCTGTCAGAGT
>NMQN01000077.1 GCA_003575245.1 Candidatus Atribacteria bacterium 1244-E10-H5-B2
TTTTTAATAGATTTTTTTATAGAAGATAATAAATCTTCTACATTAACACCCTCTTGATCTGCCAATTCGAGTATTTTTTTAGCTTGAGATCCAGTCAGATTTGTTAGTTTATATTCTTCCATTTCCTTCTCACCTTCCTTTGTAATTATTGTTTTATATCCATTAATCCGTGATAATTCCACTTTTTTAATTCCCGGATTTGCAAAGCCATCAAAATTATAAATAATTTCTATTTTTTCAGGCATGATTAAGCCCCCTTCATTCCCGGGATTTTCTCCTTTTCCGAATATAATTTTCATACTTCTTAGGATTTTTCTTGCGCCACTTTTCTATATAGCCGGGATTCTTTTTTTTGAATCTATCGAGGTATCCTATTTGTGATTTCCGGAGTTCCAGGTAAGCGTCAGGATCATCAATCACCAGTCTTTTTATATGATTCCGCCTCGATTCCTGGATTCCCATATTGATTAATTTCACTTTCATCTTAGAGCTGATATCCATTTTGCTAATTTTCTTCAAAATTCAATCACCTTTCTCTATTTGATAATTCCTCTAAAATCTGTTAGTATTTAAAAAGCCCCTATAAATGTTAGGGTATATTTTTTTTAAGAAGGGAATCTCGATCTCTCCGGTTCGGATTCCCTTTTTATTTCAACAAAAAACGCCATTAAGAGATTTTCATTCCTACCCCTAATAGCGTCATAAACACCACAATAGCAAGTATCTAATATTTAATTTTTTTAATTGTGATAGCATCATCAACACTATAACAACAATTATTCTGATATTTAGGATAGCATAAAAATATTTATATTTCAAATCTTATTTTCCTCTCTTGATCACCAAATTTTACGAATCAATTACCCCCTTTAATTTTAGCTTCCGCTTTGAATCACTTCCCGGGAATCTTCTTTTTCCTTAATAATTTTCTTGATAGATTTTAAAGCCAGTACATATTTAGATCGTTCGCTTTCGGTTAAACTTTCTCCTCTTTTTAATTCCCATAAATAGAAAGCCCGGGTTTGTTTTAAACTTTTTAATTTTATATTATTGATTCTTTTCATTTAACCGATTATCCCCTTAAAATTGATTTTAAGTTACTTTCTGAGCCTGCCTCTTGCTTTTTCTAAAAAATACTCTCTTTGATCCCGAAAAATTACATCTCCGGCACCAAAAAACAACAGGGGTTTCTTTTCTACTAACTAAAATATTTGCAGAATCACACTTAGGACAACGAGGTTTTTCCTTTTTTATTCTCATAGAATTAATCTCCTTTTACACACATATTTTAATATATATAGATTAACACATCAAGAAGTTACTGTCAAATCAACTTACTACCAATCCGGAGTAGTAGAAGATCCCGGACCGCCCCAATCCCGATCGTTCTCTTGATCCATTTCCTCAGCATATTGAGAAGATAACCTTTTATTCCGGCCCATCCTCATATCATTTTTTACGTTTTCGCTCATATCATCGAGCAGTTTTCCGGTATCCTCTTGTTCCCCTTCCCTGGTAGCCTCATAAATAGACCCGGCACAAGCGTCTATTTCGTCAGCGTGGCCTTCCGGTCCTCTCTCGTGATAAATGGTTAATTGATTCGATCTACCATAAACAGCGATAGTATTTTTTAAACCAGCTTTTAAATCCGGCCGGTCCGGTAATTGTAATTTATCCTGAATCATTTTAGATTTTAAATTAACAAATACAATCGATAGAGAAGGCCTAATTAGAATTTCTAAACCTATTTTCTTAAAGGAATTTTCAACATATCCTTTGCTATATCTGTCTATTGAGGCCTCGTCTAAATGATAAGTTTTAGCAAGTATTTCAATATCATTTAAGATGATATCTAAATCCTTCGTTTCCCAGGATCTAACAACATCAACAATCGCTATATCCCCTTCCTTATGTGAGATAGCCAAAGCAAAGCGATCCCGGCCACTAAGCCCAGATTGGTCCAGGCCCAGGGAATATTTATATCCTGATTTATAGGTCAGATCTCCGCCCAGGATAAAAGGTTTTTGTATTAGTTCAAAATTGAAAAAGGCTTCCAGTTTTTCGCTAAACTCAGCCTGAAATTCCCTTTTCCAGTTATTAACATCCCTGGCCTTTTCTTTATTTAAAAATTTTTGCGGTATCTCCGGATTGACAAAACGAGTATTCGCTTGGATAGTTAAACGTTCTTCAATCCGAAAACCCTCATCAAAAAAGTTAAAAAATAATCCCTGCTTAGCGCCAGCGGTAGAGATCAGGAAAAGTTTATTAAATTCAAATTGGGATTGTCGAGGCCTCAGGCTATTAAAAATCGTTTCATCCTGTTTAACTCCCTCGAGTTTAAAGAAGGCAATTTCATCCATTATCAAGACACAAATAGGAATCCCTCTCAAAGCGGTAGAAGTGCAGGGACTCGATATGATTTTTACGCCATTTTTTAAGGTCAATTCAAGCTCGGTAGATTTCTTCTCTAATCGCTTTAATACCGGGGAATTTCTTAACATCCTTAGACAGTTTTTTCCGATTATCTGCTTGGCCTGGAGTTCCCGGGTCGCTATGATCACTACATAAGGATTTTCGCCTTTAGATACTTCATTTTTCCATTTATCCCTGGTAGCCTCGTATAAGGCACAGATCGAAACGAGAAAAGATTTTCCGGCCCTGGCACCTAAACAGGCAATCAATTCTAATTTTTCCCTTCCGGGAATATATTTCCCTTTGTTTTTAGTCAGGATCTTAAATATTTTTAGTTCTTTTTTGTCAAGCGATAGGCCATATAAGGCTTTTAGAATAATTAACTGGACTGGCCTTTTTTCAAAGGATAGACCTAAATAATCGGGATTGGTAGCAAATTCGATTATATTTATTTTTTGGAGTTTCTTCTTAGCCCCTCGATATTTAATAGCCTCTGCTTTAGCTTCTTCCGGAGTTTTTTCTCTATCCCCTCGTTTTAAATTGGCCATACGCCTGGCCTCAGATTCCGGAGTATTACCCCGGTAAGTGTCCGGATTTCTTTTTTTAACGTAAGGCATGCTTATCACCACCTAAATTTACCTGATTTTTTTCTTATAAGATTCTTCTGTTCCCTGGTCAGCTTTTCCGGTTTTTCAAAGAATACCATATAGATTATTTGACCTATAAACAATATAAAAATAACCCATAAGAAATATATCATTTTTAATTTACCCCCTAATCTGTTAAAATTAGAGGAGCCGGAGAGGATCCTAAAAGTTAAAATTGTTTACATGTTACGATATTTTAACTGGCAGGATCTTCTCCTGTCCTCTTTAATTAAATTCTTTTAGGCCGGCAATTTTATTCGTTTGGCGTTTTTACTCCAGGAAAAACCTTCGCTTGATAGCTGCTTTCTAACTACTACGATGTCCCGATAATGCTCTTTTACAACATTACCGGCTAATGAATCGGCAAAAACAGAGGTCAAAGTAAACCCCCTTTCTTCCAAGCCCTCTACTAATATTTCCACTTCCCCAGGCTCCAACATCGTGCATAAAATCTCTAATTTAAACATCCCCTCATCATTACTTAATTCTGTAAATTGTCTCATTTCTTAAATTCCTCCTTAAATTTATACTTAGCAATTTCATTTACAGGCTCTAATTTGCCACCACAATTCTGACAGATCCCTTTTAAAGCCCAACCGAAAAAAACAGCACCGCAATTTTTACATCTGTATTCTGGCATTTTTTTAATCTCCTTTCTTATTCATTTTTAGATCTTTTAATTTATTTAAAACCCTAGCTTCATCATCGAATAACTTCCTCTTCCTATAAATTATAGCTAACCTTATATACGGATGTTTACCGTCAAACTCTTCTTTAATATTTTTTTCGTATAATGCAATAGCCTCGTCTATCTTGCCCGCTTTCTCTAACTCTTTTCCTTCTAAATTGCGATTAACAAAGGTATTTTCTATCTCCTCTAACTCCTCTCTGCGTTTCTCGATTAAGTCCATATCAGTATTTGAGCTTAAGAGTAATTTTTCATATTCGGCATCAAGCCTTTTATATTTTTGTCCTTCTGTTTCCTTTCCCATTAGTTTAAATCTCCTTTCTTATTTAATAACTTGCTCAGAATAGCCTAAAAAACATCTCCTGATAGCTTAGATAGTATTTATTTTACCTTCAACGTATAATATCTACCCCCTTTCATTTACTAAGAATCTTGAAAAATAGACTAAAGTTATAAGAAATAAGGCTTTTAATCGATTTAGCTGAAAATAAAACCTTCAAATTTGCGTTTTAAGGCCCCTCAAATATCGAATAGGTATAATCACAAGCGATCCTTCAGAATTTCTTCATATAAGCGATATATGGACATCTTTAAAAAACCCGCAAAGCCTTTGTTTATAAGGGTTACAAAGATTTTAGATTAATTTAACCTTTATTTTGTTCTGAGGATGTAACCGGTTAATCTCTTCTTTTTGTTTATCGCTTACTAATGAAGTGTAAATCTGAGTCGAGGCCAGGCTTTTATGGCCTAAAAAGCCCTGGATCCTTCTAATATCCATTCCGGCATTTAAAAAATGTGTAGCAATCGAGTGCCTTAGCATATGTGGAGTAACCTTTTTATCTATCCCGGCCTCTATTCCGTATCTTTCGATATTCCTTTGAATATTCATTTTAGTTATCCTGGTCCCGGTCCTGCTTAAAAACAAAGCCCCGCTTTTATTGCCTTTCCAAACTTGCCGAGCCTTTAAATAATTCTGCAATATCTTAATAGATTCGTTAGTCAATGTGGCCTCACGTTCCCGGTTACCTTTACCTAAGACCTTTGCGATTGCCCTTTTAAAATCGAGATCCTTTATATCTAAATTAACCAATTCTTTTAATCTGATCCCTGAGGAATAAAATAGATTCAAAATCGCATAATCTCTTTTAGCATTAAATAATTTATTCCGGGATCTCTTAAGCCAGTAGGATTTATTTTTCCTTCTTTTCCTCAATTCCTCTTTAGCCTTTATCCCATCCAGGTAAGGCCGGTTAAATAAAAGATTGATTTCTTCTATGCTTAGATACTTAGGAATCCTCTTTATTGCCTTCATTTTAAACACCTCTTTTTAAATTTTATGCTTATACTATATATGATAGATTATTTTCTGTCAAGTGTTTCGTTATATTTTAGTTAGAATATAACTAAATACCTAAAACATAAAATCTAAAAATCCTTATTTTATAACAATTCCGGGATAAATATTTCTCTATATATTATTTGTGTTTTGTTATTATCCTTTAAAAAAGTTAGATTTAAGGCCTTCAAGCGATCATTTTTAGCCTTTCCCGAGTGGACTCCAAAATTTGAAAAGCCTCTTATACCTAATATTTTAGCTTTTTTATGCTTTTTTCAACTCTTTTTATTTTCATTTTGTTACTATTCAATAAATCCCTTCTATCCCGATTCATGCTCTTACATTTAGCACCAACAATTATACAAAAATCTCTCTCACTAATCTTATCCTCTTTTACTGAATTAACTAAAACCTGATAGAAATTATCGAATCTTTTTAAAAAATTTAATCGTTCCGGTAACATTTAAGACCGCCTCTTTTTTAAATTTTACTTGACTAAAACAATAAGCGTATGTTCGCCCCTCTGAAATTTCCTCGTTTTATTTTTCTATCTCTCTAATCACTTTCTACCTTCAGAATTGACCTGCTTTCTAATACTCTTAATTAAACACTTCTAAAAACCTAAGAGATACCTACTCCCTTAACTACCTATCTCTCTATCATAAGATAGATATAAGGTTGCATATTCCAACCTACCCCAGGTTGCATATTCCAACCTGTGCTTTTTTTTAAGGAATATTAGGTAATAATAAGGTTGCATATTCCAA
>NMQN01000841.1 GCA_003575245.1 Candidatus Atribacteria bacterium 1244-E10-H5-B2
TTTTCGGTAATTTTACTTCCATCAACTCCTAATTGATCTACGATTATCTTTTTTATTCTGTCCATGGATTCCATTCTATTCTTTCACCTCCCTTTACATTATCATGCAACTACCACCTTTAAATAGTCCTGCTCCCCGGAAGAAGATACTCCAAAAAAACCAAGGAGCAGGGAACGGCAACCCGGAGAACTCTGGAGAGAAAGCCGGATCATCGGGATTCGATTCTTTAAAAATTAATAGCAATTTAAATACCTTGTATGGTATTAAGTAATAAATCCTTTTGTTAATAAAAACTCACTATTTCCTTTTCGAGGGCTTCCGCTAATACCTAGTATTTTTATTTTCATATTTTCATCCACCTAATTATGCTAAATTTTCTATATATTTTTTAATTCGCTTGACAGCCTCTCTAATATTTTCTTCAGAATTTGCATAAGATATTCTTAAATAACCTTCACCATGAGGACCAAAAGCAGAACCTGGTATTGTAACTACATTTGCTTTTTCAAGAAGTTCATTAGCAACAGTTTTGGAATTTTTACCAATTTTTCTTACATTTGGAAATACATAAAAGCTTCCTTTAGGTTTGTAACAACTTATCCCTCTTATATTATTTAGCTCATCAACAATAAGGTTTCTTTTTTTCTTATATATTTCTATCGTTTTATTTGTTTTATTAAAAATACTTAGTGCCTTTATCGCTGCATATTGTGATGATGCATTCACACAGGCCACTAAGTTCTCCTGCAACCTTACCATCTTTTCAATTATTTGGCTGTTCCCTGCTGCAAATCCAATTCTCCATCCCGTCATTGCGAAGGATTTTGAAAAGCTATTTATTACTATTGTTCTTTCTAGCATTCCACCGATAGAAGCAATAGAGTGATGTTTAACTCCATCATATACAAATGTACTATAGACCTCATCTGATATAACTAGAAGTTTATATTCTTTTGCTAAACTTGCTATATTTTCCAAGTCATCATAATCTAAAACTGCACCAGTCGGATTGTTAGGTGAATTTAACATTAAAATTTTGGTCCTATTTGTTATCCTTTTTTTTATACTTTCTGGAGATATTTTAAATTCATTTTCCTCATATACAGGCACTGAAATTGGTATACCACCACAAAATTTAATTTGAGAAAAATAATTAAGCCACTGTGGGTCCTGTAAAAGAACTTCATCTCCAGGAGTAATTGTAACTAAAAGACAAAGTGCTAATGCACCCATTCCGCCTATGGTAACAATAATTTCATTTTCAGGGTTTACAGATAGATTATACTTATTTAAATGTTTAGCCATTTCAGTCCTTAGCTCAATTATCCCTGCGTTTGCAGTATAGCGAGTTTTACCTGAACGTAAAGCTTTGCATCCCTCCTCCACTACTTCTGCTGGAGTATTTAAATCGGGTTCACCAATGCCCAAATTAATTGACCCAGGGAATTTTTTTGCTCTATCAAACATGGCACGTATTGCACCTTTTTTCATTTCAACAGATTTGATATTTAAAAAATTTTTCATGTCAACTACTTCTCCTTTTATATACAATTGAATTTTTACGTCAAACTAATTATTTATATAATTTAATTTTATAATATTTTAATTCCTAATATTTCGTTTCGTAATTTTTTATTTCAATCTAAAAAATCTAACATTTGTTTAACATCATTTGGAAAAGAGTAAATTGATTTTTGTAAGTTAGTAAACACATCTAAGCTTTTTAAACCTGTACCCGTTATAACAGCTACACAATTTTCCTGTTTTTTAATAATCCCTTTTCGACGAGCTTCTAATATGCCAGCAAAAGAAATTCCACCTGCAGGTTCAGATAAAATTCCCATATTTTGGGCTAAATTTTTAACTGACCTAAGGATTTCTTTTTCTTTAATAGCAATGGCATACCCACCACTTTGTTTTAAACAATCTAAGGCTATATCACCATCAAGAGGATAAGGTACTGCAATAGTAAAGGCTTCAGTTTTAAAAACACCTTCCCATTTTACAATATGCTTATTGTTTAAATAGGCATTCACAAAGGGGGAACAAGCCTCTGCTTGCACTGCAAGAATATGAGGAATTTTAGAAATTTTTCTAAAATCGTATAATTCTTGAAACCCACGCATCATTCCAACCAGCAAACCACCTCCCCCTACTGGTACAGCAACCCAATCTGGAGAATATCCTAATTTTTCTATAATTTCATATGAAATTGTTTTATTAGCTTCTATTTGATATGGATTAACAGTACTTGCTGTAGTGCAATTATGATATCCTTTGATTTTAGTGATTTTATTTGATAAATCAATACAGTCATTAACTGAACCATCGATTAAAAATATTTTAGCTCCAAAAGATGCTGCTTGTGTATATCGGCAAGAAGGGGTATTTTTGGGCATCAATACTATGCAAGGAAGCCCAGCTCTTGCAGAATAAGCTGCAACTGCTGGGCCAGTGTTTCCATCAGAAGCCACCACAATACCGTTAGCATTTAGCTCTTTTGCTCTTGTCATCCCAACAGATGCTGGACGATCTTTATATGTGCCAGTGGGATTAATAGTCTCGTTTTTTATCCAGAGGTTAACATCGTAATAATTATTGGCGTTTAGAAGAGGTGTACCACCCTCTTCTAAACTAATCACATTTCCTTTTTCGATTGGTAAACAACAATAATATTTCCACATCCCGCTAAATATTTTAGGATAATTTTCAACAAATTTATTATCATTTTTGTAAATAATTCTAATTCTACCATTACAAATTGGGCAAACATAATAACCAGATTCAGATGAAAAATTTTTTTGACAATTTTCACATTTTAATATGAATTTCATTTGATTTACTAATCCTTTTATAATATACCAAAAATAAATTTTTAATCGTTAAATTTACTAACCCCAATAAACCTTCTCGGTTAAACCTAAAATTAATACAGTCCATATATAGCCTTTTCTATGAAATATAGTTAATTAAACATCCTCATATTGAATAAAAACCAACAAAACCTAAAATACGCAACTTAGAATTAATAAAATTCAAAAAATTATCCCTTTGCAAATCCTTCTGACACACCTCTAACAATATATTTTCTAAAAAAAATATAGACTATCATTGGCATGAATGAAAATAATAAAGATGATGTCATTATAGCTTGCCAATCCGTTAAAAACTGACCAATAAACGATGCTACACCAACTGTTCCTACCCACTTATCTTGATTATATATAAATGTATAGCCATACATATACTCGTTCCAAGCATCAAAAAAGGTGATAATTGCGACTGTAATCATTGCAGGATAAGTTAAAGGTAAACTTATTTTAAAAAATAACATTGTCCTTGAAGCCCCATCAATAACTGCAGCTTCCTCAATTTCTGAAGGTATGTTTTCGAAAAATCCTATCAAAATCCACGTGCCTAATGGCAATGTAAGAATAATATTAGCTAATATTACAGAAAATAAATTATTGATTAAATTAATGGATTTAAATATTTCAAACAATGGAACTACCATAATAGCTTGAGGTATCATCTGAGTTACAAGCACTAATAAAAGTAATATATTGTTAAACTTTATTCGAAATTTAGCTATTGAGTATGCTGCGGGTACTGAGACCAAAAGATTCATTAAGACTACACCCAAAGATACTAGCAATGAATTCATTATCCATTTAATTATTTTCGTGTTAGTTATAACCCATTTTAACTTTTCTAAAGAAAAACTCTTAAAAAATAAGGAGGGAGGATAACTCGTAGCTTGAGTTGTAGGTTGAAATGATGTCAATACCATCCAATAGAGGGGAAAGCTAATTACGATTATAATTAAAAATATCATCGCATACAAATACAGATTTAATGTTTTAAATTTCTGCATTAATTTAAACTCCTTCTTTCCCATCTTGAACTCGTAAATATCTTAATAAAAATATTGATACAGTACCAACTATCACCAACAAGATAACTGAAATTGATGAAGCATAATTTCTATTAAAAAATTTAAACGCTTCTTTAAAAATCATGATTGACAAAGTTTCTGTAGCATGCATTGGTCCTCCTCTTGTTAAAAACCATATTATGGTAAAACGCTTAAAACTCCAAACTATAGTCAAGAGTAAAAGAAACTTCATTATATTCGAAATAGATGGTAGGGTTATATAGAAAAACTGCTTAAAAAAAGAAGCTCCATCTATACTTGCTGCTTCATATAAACTCATAGGAACTGTTCGAAAAGCTGCTAATATAATTAGAGTATGCATGGGAAATAAACGCCATATACTCACAAGCAATACGCTTACTAATGCTATATCACTATTAGTTAACCACCCTATTTCAGATTTTCCTACTAAATGTGACAATAAATAATTAATAACACCTCGTCGTGGATTCAACATCCATAGCCAAATTAGAGAGGCTACTACATCAGGAATAGCATAAGGCAAAGTAACAAACGCAGTAAAAACTTTTGCTCCAGGAAGTTTTAGTTGTTCGCTTTTATCAACTACTAAAGCGGTTATAAATCCTATTAACATTATTCCAAATGTATAAAATAAAACATACAAAAATGTAATTACAATAGAGTGCAAAAAAATATCATCTGATGCCATTCTTATATAATTACTTAATATAAATTTATCATTAATAAAAAAACTTTTTACGATACAATAAAATAGAGGGTATATAAATAAAAATAAAATTACAACAATAATTAAGGAATCAAATAAATAAGGATAATATTTTTCTTTTATAGTAAACTGTCTACATTTATTAATAAAATTAGTTAACATGCTAATATTTAATCTCATTTTCCCTCCTAAAATTTTTTTATTGTGAGCCAAAATAATTTACTGCTTTTTTAATTTTTCATTCTCAAATGTTTTAGCAAAAATGACTTGCTTTCTTCTTTTTTTAGTAAGGTCTAAATCTATTACAATAAAGGGGGACAAACTAAGCAAAATCTGTTTGTTTTATTGTGTGGATCTGCCTTAAACAAGCTCACACATCTTTAAGTATAGTAAATTATTCAAGGTCTTCTAGGAGTCTTAACCAATCGTAATTCCGATGTTTTGCCAAAAGATGATTTTAAAGAAAGACATCCTAATTATTTAAACTCTCTGTCGACCCAAAAGCCCCGCTTAAAGCCACCTTTGATACTGTTATAAACTCTAAATTATAGTTTTGGTAATAAAATTAGAGCAAATAACGAATTTTAAATTAATAATATTTAGAGCAATTTTCCTGTTTAATTAAAAGATTAAGAACTTATTCATGATTGCTTTCGGCAATGAGAATAAGTTCTTAATCTTTAAGTATGTAAGTTTACTATTTCCCAAAACGCTTTTCAAGATCTTCTTGCAATTTATTCATAGCCTCCTTGGGAGTTACTTTTCCACTCATAGCAAAAGATATTGCATCAGCTACCATTCTTCTAATTTCCGGTGTATCACTTTCGTGTCCCGATAATGTTCTTACTATGCCGTACGGAGAGACTTCGGCATAAACTTTGAACCAAGGATTTTCTTTTTCAACAGCGTCATATGTGAATTTTAAACCAGGTATACCAGATATTACCGCCCACTTATTCGCCTGTTCTGGTTTAAGTAAAAATTGTATAAATTTTGCAGCTACTTCTTTTTTGGGTTTTGACGATTGAGCATTAATAGCATACCAGTTAGTCTCAAAAGGACTTGCTGGATCTGGAAATGGAAGCCTTGCAACGCCAATATTTTTATATAATTCTTCGCTAGCTGCTTTACAAATGCCTGGCCAATAGCTTCCGTCCATTACCATAGCTGCTTCACCATCTAAAAATTGTTGTCTCTGTAAACCAAATTCCATACCCCCAGGATGTGATTTAAGATTGTAAATTTCTTTTAGAAACTCAACGCCTTTTATAAATTCTGGTTCTTTAACTTCAAATTTTCCATCCTTAACAATTCTTCCTCCAAATCCTTCAATAACTATCATTCCTCCTTGCATAATATATGAAGGGTTAGCAAAGTTTGTTGGATGAGCCAAACCTGTCTTCCCGGTAGCTTCATATACAGCGTCGGAAACCCTTAACAATTCATCTGGTGTTTTTGGTACATCTACACTTGCTTTATCCAACAAAACTTTATTGTAAATTAAAGCACCATACGGAAATCCTTCATAAATTATTGCATAAGTTTTACCATTTTTTTCTCCTATAATTTGTTGAGGCGGGAAATCTTTAGCATAATCTTTTAATGTTATCCAATTATCTAGAGGTTCTAAGTATTCCTTATTTATCCAAGAAACTAAAGCCATATCCTGAACAAAAAATATGTCAGGCCCTCCTCCTGCCTCAAATGAAGTAGTTAAAGCATCATTATAGGCAGAGTATGGGGTAGGTACTTTTTCAATTTTTATTCCAGGATTCTCTACCTCAAATTGATCAACAAAACTTTGAAGAATATCTGATCTACCTATCTCTAACCATTGCCAATTTGCGTATTTGATTGTCACATCAGCAAATACATTTATACTTCCAATAATCATTAACCCTACAATAATAAAAGTTATACACAATATTTTTTTTTGATAAAGTAATTTCATAATAGATTACACTCCTTTTTTAAATTATTTTCTTTTTTAAAATCAACAAGTTAAAACTTTCTAATTAATTAGCTTAATATTATCCAGATATATCACCTCCTTTCTTATTTAATAAATCTTAATTATTTCGGTAAATTTAAATTAGTATAATTTATTAAAATTTTAATTATTAGTACTACAATTTGCTCTACTAGATATAGTCTTTTCTTGTCAGCTATAGTTATTTGTGGCTTAAATATATTTTATTTTAGAGTTAATATTCTTTGATTTTCACGATCATCTCTAATTCTACAGGAATATTACCTGACAAAATTGAAGTCCCTAAAGCAGACCTAGTGTGTTTACCTTTCTCGCCGAATATTTTAACTATCAGCTCAGAGGCTCCATTTACTACCTCAGGCTGTCGGTAAAAATCAGGAGAACTATTTACGTAGCCTTTAATTCTAACAATCTCTTCAATATTGTCTAAAGACTCAATAACAGATTTTATTGCAGCCAAACAATTAAGTGCACATATTTTTGCAGCCTCATATCCTTCTTCTAAGCTTATTTCTCCGCCTACTTTCCCTACATAAACAAATTTCCTATCTTTTACAGGCCCTTGACCAGAACTAAAAACCAGATTACCAATTTTCTTGGCAGGAATGTATTCAGCAACTGGCTTAGGAACTTCTGGTAAACTTAAACCAAGTTCTTTTAGTTTATTTTCAATTTTCATTAATTTTTACCTCTTTAAAAAATACTAATTTTTAAGATACCAATTACTTATTATTTTTTTTTATAATTTCCTTCATCTTCTCAATTATTAGATCTTCTTCTCCATCATTAAGCATATGGGGATTAAATGTTAAATAATTTTTTTCAACAACAGTAGCAATACGAGGATCTTCTTCATATAATTCTCTAGCAATATCCTCTTTTGTTAACCCTAAAACTTCTTCGTCAAATTTAACATAAATACGAGGAATTATAGCAGGTTGTGTTAAGGGCTGTGTAGGGTATCCTCGTAAAACTTGAATATGCGGAATAGAACTAAGACCTTTAAAAATTCGTTGAACTTGTTTTTCCCATCTCTCTATTCTCTTTTGGTGATCCTCCTTTAAATACAACTCAAATGCTCTTACAAATCCCATAATTGTTTCTTTATCTAATTTCATTGGTCTTCCAATAGCGTGGTGAGGATATCCATGCATTCGACAAATATTAACAATATCTCTTTTGCCTAAGATTAATCCAGAGGATTGTGGGCCACGAAAATCTTTTCCTCCACTAAATAAAACAATATCAGCACCCATTTTTGTAAATTTTTTTAGATTTTCAACAGGAGGTAATTCTGCCGCTGCATCAACTATCACAGGAATGTTTTTTGCATGAACTATCTCAATAACTTTGGTCAATGAAAGAGAGGCTTCCAGCATTTCTGATTGAACAAAAAAGACTGCTGCAGCTGTCTTTTCCCATATTGCAGCTTCAAGCTCCCAAGAATGTGTTTCAATAGCATTTCCAATTTCTATAAATTTAGCACCAGCCAATATCATTGCATTATCATATGGATTGCGATGGCAACGCATTATAATTATCTCATTTTTCATGCCTTCTGTGTTAGGAAGTGCTTTTATGTATTCTGTTTTAGAACCAGCCATACATGCAGCAGCTGATAATGTTAAACCAGTGGCTGCTCCCGCAGTAATTAATGCTGCCTCGGAATTAATAGATTTTGCTATATATTTACCAGTTTTTTGCAATAATTCATCAATATCTACAAAATTGTGTGAAGCGATTTCCATGGCTTTTAATACTTCATGTGATATTAAAGAACCAGAAAACTTAGTATAAGTTCCAGCTGCGTTAATAATTTTTTTTACTCCCAGATCATTATAATCAACCATATATAACCTTCTTTATTTTTTTTAAATTTACTGACCTAATTAATAACCTATTGACCTAACTAACATATCTCCAAATGCTTAGGTATTGATGATTCCTTTATTCTCTTAAATTTACTTTTTTAATTATATTTCATTAATGCTTTAGAATATTTTTATATATTCTAATGTGGATTGATATTTTTAAATAAATTAATATTTTAATTTATTCACAATAGTCTTACTAATATCATAAAGGATGCCGACATCAACCGAAAAAGACATGTACTGTACGCCTAATGAAATCCAGGATTTAGCTGTTTTTATATCATCTGCAAAAGTTCCTACAACAATCTTATTTTTCTTGCACTTTGAAACTACTTCTTTCATCTTTTCCATCACTAAAGGATGATTAACCTCTCCGGGAATACCTAAAGACTGAGAAAGGTCATAAGGTCCAATAAAAATAACATCTATACCAGGAACTGATAGTATTTCATCTAAGTTATTTATGCCTTCAACCCCTTCTATATGGGCAATAATCATTGTTTCATTATTTGCAGATTTGAAATACTCGAATTTATCCATAGAAGAATAATTCGCTGCACGTACATATCTACAAACTCCGCGTTCACCCTGAGGAGCATATTTAACAGATCTAACTGCTTTTATTGCCTGGGACTTACTGTTAATCTGAGGAATTTCTATCCCTTGGGTTCCGATATCCAGTGCTCTTAAAATTAGAGCTTCATCATTATCACCTACTCTAATAATCGGGGTGATATTTACAGATTCGGCAGCTCTTATCATATTTTGAGCACTTTCCATAGATACAGGACCATGTTCTGCATCAATAATTACAAAATCAAAGCCGGCGAAACCCATAATTTCAACTACTGCAGGATCAGTAATTTTTAAAAATGGCCCAAATACAATTTTGCTATCGTGTAAGGCTTTCTTTAAATTATTTTTTTTCAATTTTTATTTACTTCCCTTTATCTTTCTTCACTATAGTTACTTATAGGAGCAGCTATAATAGATTGTTTAATTTCCCTTTTTAATTTTAATAATAATCCTATCTTTGTACTCTACCTGACCCTGTTCCTTCAGCTATACTTTTTATCTCCTTTACTGAAAGTAAAGGCAAATCACCGGGAACGGAATGCATAAGGCAAGATGCTACTACCGCAAATTCAAGGGACTCTTTGTCACTATTTAAATTATTAAGACCGTAAATCAAACCTGCTGCAAAAGTATCTCCCGCTCCAACCCTATCTACTATATTATGAATTTCATACTTTTTTGAAATAAAAAACTCTTCCCTATTATTAAGAACTGCTGACCATCCATTGTAGTTTGCAGAATAACTTTCCCTTAAAGTTATAGCAATTTTTTTAATATTTGGATATAAATTTATAACTTTTCTAGTCAGCTCTTTATACTCTTCTGTTTGTAGTTTTCCTGACTCTACATCCACATCCGTTTTAATCCCGAGAGATTTTTGACAATCTTCTTCGTTCCCTATAACAATATCAGCATATTTAACCAATTCACCCATTACTTGAGGGGCAGGCTTCCCGTATTCCCATAAATTTTTTCTGAAGTTAAGATCACAGGAAATGGTAATACCTTTTTCTTTGGCTTTTTTCACTGCTTCTATAGAAAGCCCTGAGGCTGAAAGAGAAATGGCCGGAGTAATTCCGCTAATATGAAACCAACTTACTCCGTCAAATACCTTATCCCAGTTAATATCCCCTGGGCTTGCTTCAGCAATAGCTGAATGAGAACGATCGTAAATAACCTTGGACGGTCTCTGATTGGCTCCAGCCTCTAAAAAGTAGATACCTAACCTGCTTCCTTTTCTTACGATAGGCGAAGTATCTACACCCTGCCTTCTTAGTTCTCTAATACAAGCATCTCCAATTGGGTTATTAGGAATCACGGAAACATAAGCTACATTCAGACCAAATCGGGCCAGTCCCACCGCTACATTTGCCTCCCCTCCTCCAAAGGTAGCTTCCAAAAGAGGGCTCTGAAAAAATCTTTCCCAATTTGGTGGTTTGAGTCGCAACATTATTTCTCCAAAAGTAATATATTTTTTCACTTTTCCTTCCTTTTTAAAAATTATTTTTGCAAAAGATGAATAGCGAATCCTGATACTTCTTGATTTAAATAGATGGCTTTAAGTTTACCGCCCTTTTCTTTTGCGGTCTCGGGAAGAACGGGAACACCCTTCATTTTTAAGTAGGTTATTGCTCTATAAATATCGTTAGTAGCTATGGCAATATGACCGTGCTTTCCCAAATATTGGTTCTTCATAATTTCAAAATCTGGATCAGCAAAAACAGAAGTAGCTCCCTCTTTTACAGAGAGATAAAAAAGATGTGAAAGCAGATTTGCAGAATTAAGGGCTTTATCTTTGTTTTTCTCATTTATTCCCAGATGAGCAAATTCAAAACCTAACATGGTGGAGATGGCTTCCTTGGTAAGTCTGGTAATCTCATCAAAGCTGCCGGAAGAGATGAGTTCGGGCTTTACCATCCAACTACCGCCACAGGCAAGAACTTTATTATCAGATAGGTAAGAACATAAGTTATTCAGGTTAATTCCTCCGGTGGGGATAAATTTTATCCCGGTATAAGGTGCGGACATAGATTTAAGAAGTGCTAATCCCCCTGATACCTCAGCAGGAAAATATTTTACTACTTCAATTCCTCTCTCCAGAGCCATCTCAATTTGAGTTGGGTTATTTATACCAGGAGTTATCAGAATGCTGTTTTCTATACAATAATCTACTACTCTTGGGTTAAAACCCGGGGAAACAATAAATTTAGCACCCGCAGACACTGCTTTTTCAACTTGTTCGATGGTTAGCACGGTCCCAGCTCCGACTAAAAGATTGGAAAGTTCTCCGGTCAGGATTCTAATTGAGTCTTCTGCAGCAGAAGTTCTGAAGGTAATTTCAGCAATAGGGAGATCACCATCTATAAGTGCTCTTCCTAGAGGAAGCGCGTCTTCAGCTTTTTCAATTTTAACTACAGGAACAATCCCCAGCTCACCGATTTTTTCAAGGGTTTTATTCATCTAAATAACCTCCTTTTTGCTTTAATTTTAGTTACATTTTTACATTTATGTTTCGGCATTATCTTACCTCTCCTTTATTTTTTTCTTTAGCTCTTTCTTTTTGGCCTGATAGAACTGGGAAAGCTCTTTATCAAATGTTCCTCTATCAAGGTCCAGAATCTCAACAATCTTCTTAATATGGTTCTCAGAAGGGATGAGTCCTCCTGTCTCAAACTGCGAAATATAAATTTGTGATACATCCAATAATAGAGATAGGTTTGCTTGCGTGAGCCCCTTCTCTTCTCTTCTCTTTTTAATCGGATTCATTATCATTTTTTCCTTTGCCTCCTAATAAAAAAAGGCCTGACTTCTAACAGGAGCCAAGCCCTTTATTGTTTTTTTCCTTTTATGTGCTATAATAAGTTAAGAGCTCGAGGAAAAATAAGGTCTTCGGCTCTGTTTCGGGCTCGCTTATCTCGTTCGAAGGATGATAGCGGGCTCGTTTTTTTACATATTATATAATGAATATAACATAAAATTAGATGGATGTCAAGTTTATCGTTCCAAAATATTTTTTTGTGCCCATACCCTTTTGGCACAACGTTTTGAGCAATACTCCTGGTCTGATCTCACCGGAATAAAAATCTTATGGCAATCTTTAGCTTTACACTTCCTTGCCTTAATATCTTTAATCCAGACCCAGTATACCCAGGAGAAGGCCAAAGCCCTGCCCGTAGGTATATTTACATACATCGAGGGGTAAAAATAGGACTTCTCTTTAGAATAACTCTCTATCCTTAATTTCTTGTCTTTCA
>NMQN01000528.1 GCA_003575245.1 Candidatus Atribacteria bacterium 1244-E10-H5-B2
TAGAAGCCAGCCTTCCAGCCACTCCAAGCTTTCTGTATCCAGATGATTGGTAGGTTCATCGAGTAAAACTATATCCGGTGAAGAAAGCAGTATGGAAGCCAGGATTATGCGCATCTTCCATCCGCCGGAGAATTCACTACATTGCCTGGTAAAATCCTTTTCACGGAAGCCTAAACCTTTTAGAACTTTATGAGCCTGGGTAGAAAAAGTGTAACCACCCCGGTGCTCAAAGAGGTTGGTTATTTTTTCATATTTTTTAAGAGTTGCTTGATATTTGTTTGATTCAGCAGAAAGAGAGGTCAGATGTTCTTCGCAAGCTTTAAGGGAATGTTCTAATTTAGCAATGCCTGATTTCTCCTTCAGGTAGGAGATAAGATCGATGTTACTTTTAAGTTCGATTAAATCCTGGGGAAGGTAGCCAATCCGTCGGTTTCGTGGTAAAGTGATATTACCTTTATCAGGTTGAACAAATCCAACTATGGTGCGAAACAAGGTGGTTTTTCCGGTACCATTATTGCCCACCAGACCGATGCGGCTGCCCCTGGGGATTCTCCAGTTTAAATTTTCAAAGAGAACTTTCTCCTGGAAGCCGATGCTGATATTTTCAAGGGAAATCATAAATGTATCTCCTGTTTGTCTTGATTATAATTGTAATTGTATAAGAATTAACTTTTTTCGTAGGGGTTCGATTCATCGAACCCGTTTCGGGTCGGATAAATCCGACCCCTACATTAGAAACAAAAGTTTGTACAGAAAGAGTTTTAAGTTTTAAATTATGGTTTTTTGCTTTTTGTTTTGACCTTTTAGTTGCATACCGAAAACTGTCAACTGAAAACCTGTATTTAATGCTAACGACTAATTTAATTGGTAAATCAGTAAACCTTGTATCCTGTATTTTTAATTGGTCAATTGGTTAATTGGAAAATTGGTAAATCAACAAATACATTATACACGAAATATTAAATATTTGCCGTGGAATTGAAATTATTATTTTTAAATAATATAGTATTATATAATAAAGAACAAATATTTATTTTCATTTAAAGTCGTGTCAGAAGAACCGTTGTCTCCTTGACACTATTATTTTAGGTTTGGTGAAAATGTACAGATTTTATCCTGATAAACAGAAAGAAAAAAACCTGCCAGAGAACCGTCCCCTGGTGCGGTTTTATGATATTGCGGTAATAGGCGGGGGGCCAGCCGGGATGATGGCAGCCGGTCGGGCAGCGGAATTGGGGGCAAAAGTTGTTTTAATTGAGAAGAACGAGACTCTGGGTAAAAAATTGCTGATTACCGGCAAGGGACGTTGTAATTTTACCCATAATGAGTTTGATATAAGAAAATTTGCCGAAAAATTTGGCAGAAATGGGCGTTTTCTCTATAGTGCTTTGGCGCAATTTGGAGCGCGTGAAGTGATTGATTTTTTTGAATCCCGAGAAGTAAAAGGTAGGGTAGAACAGGGGGATAGAATTTTTCCGGAGAAGGGCAATGCCCATGACATATTAAATGTGCTTATAGAATATTTAACCGAGGGAAAAGTCAATATTTCGTTTAATTCCGAGGTAACCGGATTTAAGCAGGAGAAGGGAAAAATATCTCAAGCTTTACTTCGAGGCCGCCAGATAAGCGCCGATAAATTTATTATTTGCGCAGGAGGAAAGGCATATCCTCAGACCGGCTCTAGCGGTGATGGTTACCGATGGGCTGAACAATTAGGACACACTGTAATTCCACCTGTCCCGGCCTTAAATCCGGTAAAGACCTCTGAGAAATGGGTTAAAGAACTACAGGGTTTATCTCTTAAAAATGTCTCACTTAAATTATTTCAAAATAGTAAGAAGCAGGATGAACGTTTTGGTGAGATGCTTTTTACCCACTTTGGAGTAAGCGGACCTATCGTTATGGATATGAGTAAAAATATCGGGGCACTGTTGAAGAAGGGTCCGCTAAAATTATTTTTAGATTTAAAACCAGCTTTGGATTTTAAGAAATTGGATAAACGCATCCAGCGAGATTTTCAGGAGTTCAAGGGGAGAATGTTTAAGAATTCGTTGATAGGATTATTACCTTTATCGATGATACCGGTGATTATTAAACTTTCCGGTGTAGAGCCGAACAAGCAAGTGGATCACCTGACTCGGAAAGAAAGAAATAAATTAGTTCACCTGTTGAAAAAATTAGAATTGACACCCACAGGTTTATTGGGATTTAAATGGTCGGTAGTGACCAGCGGGGGAGTTACCCTTAAAGAAGTGAATCCAAATACCATGTGTTCCAAGAAGATTGAAAATCTTTATTTTGCCGGGGAGATTTTAGACCTTGATGGCCCATCAGGAGGATATAATCTACAGGAATGCTGGAGCACCGGATACCTGGCTGGAGAAAGTACAGCAAAATCTCATTAAACTTTATGATATAATTAAAGAAATTATTCCCCTGAATTTAGAAGATTAGATAGATATAGAATTTTAACCTGAAGATAATGAGAAAGGTAAAAACCGGATGAAATTTCTTCACATAGCTGATATCCATTTAGGAATGGAAAATTACGGACGGATAGACCCTTCCACCGGCCTGCATACCCGATTAAAGGATTTTATAAAATGTTTTAGTTTTGCTATTGATATTGCTTTAGAAGAAAAGGTGGATTTGGTAATATTTACCGGTGATGCTTATAAAAATAGCAATCCCAATCCTACCCATCAACGTGAATTTGCCCGGCAGATTTATAGATTAAGCAAAGCAGAAATTCCGGTAGTAATGATAAATGGAAATCATGATAACCCCGTATCTTTTGGCAAAGCTACCTCATTAGATATCTTCGATACTTTAAACGTCTCCGGAGTAAAAGTAGTAACCGAACCCGAGCTGTTAAATATAGAAACCAAGACAGGGTCGGTTCAAGTCTTCGGTCTGCCCTGGCCTACCAAGAATTTATTTCTTAGCAAAGAAGAATATAAAGATTTTACTGATGAGGAAATTACCAAGGAAATTCAGAAAAGAGCGAGTGAAAAGATTAAAGAATTTGCCCGTACGATGAAGCCGGGGATTCCCGCGATTTTTGCTGCTCACCTGGCTGCTGCAGAAGCAACTTATTCCGGCTCAGAGAGGTCAGCAATAATAGGAAGGGACCCGGTATTTTCCACTCAAGTATTAGCTCAAAAAGAATTTGACTATGTAGCTTTGGGCCATATCCATAAGTTTCAAGATTTAAATCCGAAAAGTCATCCTCCGGTAGTCTATCCCGGGAGTATCGAAAGAATAAATTTTGGTGAGGAGAAGGATGACAAAGGGATTTGTTTGGTGAATATAGAAAAAGGCAAAACTTCTTATGAGTTTATTTCTCTTCCTGCCCGAAAGTTTATTACCATAGATGTGGCGATTAGCGATGGGCAAGACCCCACCAATGCTTTGTTGGGAGAAATCGAGAAGTATGATTTATCTGAGGCAGTGGTGAGGGTATTTTATACTATGCCTGCAGAGAGGGAAGACTTACTGGATTTTAAAAGGATAAATTCTGCCCTGGAAAAAGCTTTTTTAATAACCGCTATCGCTAAAAAATCTAAACCGGTGGAGCGGGTTAAGAGGGCAGAAATTTCAGAAGATTTAGGGATGTTGGAAGCTATGGATAAATATATTCAGAATAGTCCTGATTTAGTTCCTTTATCGAAAGAATTGAAAACTTACGCCCAGGAGTTAGAAAAAGAATTAGAAGGAAATGATTAAAGTTCATTAAATATAAACATAGGATTATCTTGTTAAGTTTCTTTTTGGATTCCCGCTCCCCGATCAGGTCGAGGACAGGTTTCGCGGGAATGACAAAGGGGAAACGGGAATGACAGAAAGAGAAATAAAAAAACAGGAAAGAAGAAAGGACTAAAAATTGATACCGGTAAAATTAGCCTTAAAAAATTTTTTAAGTTATGGTGAAGATGTTCCTCCTCTCGATTTTACTCGGTTTCACATTGCCTGTCTTTCAGGTAATAATGGTCAGGGTAAATCTGCTCTTCTGGATGCTTTAACCTGGGCAGTATGGGGAGAAGGAAGAAAAGCCAGCCAGGAGAAAAAAGCTGATAGTAGCCTTCTACGGATAGGCCAGAAAGATATGCAGGTGGAATTTGTGTTTGATCTGGAAGGGGACAGATACCGCATTATTAGAACTTTTTCCCTGGTTAAAAAAGGTTCCCGCTCAAGTTTAGAATTTCAGGTTTTTAATCAAGAAGATAACGAATATATTTCTCTCACCGGTCCATCCCTTCGAAAAACCCAGGAAAAAATTACAAAAACTCTAAGGATAGATTATCAGACCTTTATTAATTCCGCTTTTATACTCCAGGGCCGAATAGATGAATTTAGCCGAAAGAGCGCCCGGGAAAGAAAGGAAATTTTATCTGAGATTTTAGGTCTTTCCCGTTATGATGAACTGGCTAGTTTGGCCAAGTCTCATCTTAGAGAAATTAATAATATTATTATGGCTAAAGAAAGCAGATTGGAATATATTTATCAGGAAACGGCCAATCTTGATTTTTATAAAGAGAAGATAAAGGAATTGTCCGAAAGTTACAAAGATATTTCCCGGAAGATAAAAACAGAAGAAGTAAAAGTGGGTAAATTAAAAGAGGAAATAAATCTCTTAAAACATAAAAGCGAACAATGCGCAGAATTGGAAGGCCGAATAGAACAGCAGAGGCAAGAAATTGTGCGGGGGCAAAAACAGATTGAATTAAGAAAGAAAGAAATTGTAGATTGCGAGAAGATAATTTCCCAAAAAGAGAAAGTTTTAAATGATTTTAAAAATTATCAGAAATTTAATAATGAAAATAATGAATTTAGCCGAAAACTTCAAAAAATCAGGAAAATAGAAGAAGAAAAAGTTCTTACCCAAAGAAAAATAGAAAGCGAGCGGGCAGATTTAGAAGTAGAAGTTAGAAATAAACAAGATAGATATAAAGATTTGAAGATGAGGTCTGGGCAGGGGGCAAAGAATAGGGTTAGGCTTTTAGGATTAGAAGAAAAGATGAAGGGGATAAAGTTACTTGAGGAACAGAGGGAAGAAATTCAACAAAAGGGCAGTGAACTTAATATAGAGATAAATAGCATAAAAAATCAGGTAGAGAGATTAGAAAAAGTTAATAAAGATAATAAAGAAAAGCTACGTCTGTTAAGGGAGAATCCGGAGGGTGAGTGCCCTTTGTGTGAGACAAAATTAAATGCAGAGAGAAAGAGGAAGATTGAGGTCAATTTAAATAAAGAAATAAACTTTAATCTTAAAAGGATGGAGAAATTAGGAAAAGAGGCGAAGGAATCAAGCAAGCAGAGAGATAGATTAGCAGAAAAATGGAGAGAGGTTAATCAAAGATTAAAAGATAAAAATATTTGGCAACAAGAGTTAAGTAAGGCACATTTTGAATATGAAGAATCTAAGCAAGCCACAAAGTTGATGATTGGCTTACAGGAAGAGATTAAAAAATTAGAAAAAACCATTCAAGAGAAGAGATATGCCTTAGAGGAACAGAAAAGATTAAAAGAGATTGAAGGACAAATTAAAAATATTGGCTATGATGAAGAAAGGCACCGCAAGCTTAGCTGTAAGATTGTAGAGTTGAGAAACGCCCCTCTGGAAAAAGTAAAATTAGAAGAGGCAGAGAAGAAGATTGATTCTTTAAGAGATGGACTATCCGAGTTAAAAGAAAATTATCATCAGAACCAATTAAAATTAAATGGGGGTTAATATTTTTAGACCAAAGATATTGAGCCAATCTACCTCTAATTTCATTTTCTGTTTCTCCCG
>NMQN01000088.1 GCA_003575245.1 Candidatus Atribacteria bacterium 1244-E10-H5-B2
ATCGTCAAGGGTCAGTTCGTTATTCCCTGTCGTTATAATATCTTTTCTCATCTTATCCCCCTTGTCATTTTAAACTTACTACTTATATTATAATGGTAGGGGTAAGAAATGTCAAGGTTTTTTGGCAATGCTGGAGTAAATTTTCTAATAGCCATTTCAATAAGGTCGGAGGCTCCTGCCCTTTATAAATATCCCCTGCCCCCTCTTAAAAAACGTTTATTTAAGGGGACAGGAGGACCGGCAATCCGAGAACTCTGGCGAGAAAGCGGACCGCCGGGATTTTGCTTTTAATCAGATAAACCTCTTTATATAAACTCCTCTGGTATGCTGTTTTGCTGTAAATCTGGTCTATCATTCATCCCATGGACTTGTCCGTGGATGAATGAATAGGTGGCGATATGTTATAATGTACTTATGGAAATTAAACTATCAGGACATAGTGCGTACCGCCCCGGATATCAATATAGTATGGATATCAAAATATTACCACCGTATGCCAAACGCTACGTACAGTAGTGTAAGGGGATGGTAGATAAATTAGTTATCTACTTCCTAACTCGATCAAAAAACCCATCGCCCATTATCCAAAGGATTTAAAAATCGCTTATATTAATGGGTAAATATATTCAGTATTAAGTAATAAAATTGTTTCAGGTTTTTCTTTACATGTTGATCTAACTAAATTAAATGCCTGTTCTAGAGTATTTGCAAAGCCCATATTCATTTTTTTAGCTTTAGATTGATAATTATTATTAGATACTAAAATAACTTTTATTGTTTCACAAATACTTCTGAAATTAAAAGCTGCTGTTCCGTGACGTATTTCATATAGATTATTAGTTATTATGAGATTGGCCAATGTTTCACTTGATTTATATATATAATCTTCTGGAAAAGATGCAAACCTTTTTACATTACCAAATGGCGCCCATTTTTGAAGATGAGGTGCAACAAGAATAATTGTTCCGCTTGATTTTGTAATAATTTGAGCACGAACAAGTGCCCCAAGACACTTACTCATAAACTCAGAGCAGGTACAGGCAATTGTAATATCGATTTTTTTTCCTATGTGTGTGCCTAAAACTTTTTTGAACTTTTCGATGCCAGCTCGATGAGCCTTAATGGGATCTCCTGCAACTAAGTCTACAATCTGCTTATTTTGATTTAAAATAAAGTTAATAATAAAATTTAAACCCACTAATTGTCCAGCTTCTTCTATATCTTGTCTAACTGGATTGCCTTCTACACAGCCTATAGAAGAATTTGGAGAAAGCATCAAGCGATGATTCTGATCTATAGTCTCTTTAGCTGCCACTCCTGGTAGAACAATTTTATAACCTCCGGAAAAACCAGCATCCATATGTGGTTTAATACAACCTATCCCAATGAAATAGTCTAACTCTTTCATAATTGAATTAACCCATACTGGGGTTCCAAAACTAGTAATACCATAAAATGCCATATCTGAATGTCGAGCATCGTGATCAATTAATCTTGGCCAATCATAATAATTGCCAACTTTTTGTTGCAATTCGTTTCTACCGGATATATGTAACCCCGGAGAATGTACTAAATATATATCTTTACTTTTTACACCTATCTTTTGCAAATAATCTAATATTGCTGGTAATACAATTTTTGTAGGAGTTGGTCTGGTTATATCATCAAATAAAAGCCCTACTTTAGAACCTGGAGGTATAGATAGTGTTGAAAACCCTATTGGTGATTTTAAACTTTTATTTATTTGCACATCTAAATCCTTAATAGAAGACGTTACTGGAACTTTATAGATGTTTTCACTCTGTAAATTATTTTTTAAAATAGACTTATATGTATTACATTTTAAGCATTTATTGCCCATTAATATCACCTCTTTTTTCTGCTGTATTATTTTTTGTATGGGAAGGCCATCTACATACAATTTAATGAGAATATTGCTTTATAAGCATTCATAAACATTCTACAGCAGTTATCTCTGTAATAATATATTTTACAGGTAAGGTTAAATTATTCGATCCTCTTTCCTATCCTATATCGCAGAAAAGAGATCTCTTAACTAAAACATTACCCCCGAATTATAATTATTCGATTTAGTATTAGTATAAGTAATAATGCAATATTTTGAATATATTACCTATATGAATATTTATGGGAAACTGCCTTTAGGCAAATCCAAATATTCTAGGAAGAAATAAAATTATTTCTGGGAAATACGTTAGTAAGGCTAATAATGCAAAATCTATTATCAAAAATGGTATTAGTTCCTTAACAAGTTCGACATAACCGACGTTAGCAATTGACTGAGTTACAAAAATATTACTTCCTACAGGTGGAGTAAGCAGTCCTATCATTAAATTAAAAATACTAACTATACCAAAATGAATTGGATTAACGCCTAAAGAAAGCGCTATAGGATAGAAAATGGGACATAATAATAGTTGCGCTACAATTATTGGTAACCACATGCCCCAAAAAATAAAAATTATATTTAGCATAAGAAAAAATAAAAAAACTGAATCACCTACTAAACTTATATACCAGTCATTAAATAACGTTACAAAACCCTCGTATGATATTACCCACTGAAAAACAGCTGCCCCTCCAAGCACTACAAATATCATTCCTGCTTTTTCTGTTGCCCTAAACATAATTCCTGGCAACATATTTAATTTTAAATCTTTTTTCCAAAAACCTATTATTAAAGAATAAAAAGCTGCGATTGCTGCAGCTTCTGTTGGGCTAAAAACACCAAATACTATGCCACCAACAATGATTAGGGGTGCAATTATAGCAGGAATTCCTTCTTTTAAAGATTTTAAGGCAAAAGATCTTGAAAAGGGTATAGGACGCAGCTCATAATTTCTTTGCTTTACACGAAAGAAAACTATAACTGCACAGCCACCTGCAATTAAAAGGCCTGGTACTAACCCTCCTAAAAATAATCCTCCAATAGATATTCCTAACAGTCCTCCCACTACAACTGCAGGCATACTTGGCGGAATCAATGGAGCTTGTATCGATGATGCAGCAGTCAATGCTGCGCTAAAAGGAATATCATAACCAGCTTTTTTCATAGTTTCCATTTCTATTAATCCAAGCCCTGCAATATCAGCCGCAGACGCTCCACTTATTCCGCCAAAAATAGTACTTGCTATAATATTTACATATGCAAGACCTCCTCTTAACCAACCTACAAAAGCTCTGGATAAATTAAAAATATCTTTTGTAATACCCCCACTATTCATAATCTCTCCCGCTACGACAAAAAGAGGAATTGCTAGTAAAATAAAATTATCCAAACCAGCACTAAAACTTGCTACAATTTCAGTTAATAAGAAAGCTTTTCCAGTTATAATTAGCCACATTATTCCAAAACCAGTTGTTACAAATACCATAGGTACACCTAAAAACATTAATAGAAATAATATTAATGCTCCATACAGCCAAATTACATCCATAATATATTCTCCCATCCTATCTTAAAGTTAATAAATACCAAAATTAGATTCCTTTTTGATGATAACATTCCTGCTTTTCGTAAATTTTATTATCCAACGATTAAACAGCTGAATAATACTTAAAAAAGCCGATACTGGAGTAAATATATATAGATATCCCTTAGGTACTTGCAAAGCAGGAGTTAATTGTTTCATTCCAAATTTAGTTAGATCTATTCCCTTAAAGAAAAGAATACTTAAACAAAATAAAAGAAAGATATCAATAATAATAGTGAGAAAAACATTTTTTTCAACTCTATCTTTAAACATATCCATTTTAATATTTGCTTGTCTTTTAATTAAATTAGGTAAAGCAAGTAATGCAAAAATTGCTCCGCTATATCTTACTAACTCCATTAACCAATCAACACCTATATTAAAAACATATCTAAATAAAATCTGAACCAGCATTGTTATCATGCAAAAAGAGAGAAACGCCATCGACGCTATTGTTGTGTATTTATCTAAAAAATTTGCAAATTTTAAAAAGCATTTAACTAATTTTATTTCACCACACCTCCGCTCTTATTTTATTAAATAGTAAAGAATCCACCCGCTAAGCAGGTGGATTCAAAGAAGCCTCTAAAAGAGGCTTAAATTTTTATTAGCCAGTTTTCTCTATCCTCTTTTTCTCTTGATGACTTATATATCTTTTGATCTATTCTTTCAAATTGATGTTGCTTACATAATATTTTTAATTTAGAAAATATTTAGCTAGTACATATTCTCTTTACGGTAAAACCATTTATCCATTACCGCCTTCAAAGAAGGTGGTTTTTTAATCTAGCGGGAAATCCCCACCTGTAAAGGCGGGGATGAGAGCAAATTCCCGGTAAACCGGGACAGATAATAGTCTGTTTAGGTGAGTACCACGTCTGTAAAGGCGTGGGAGTCTGTGGTGAAATAAATTTTAAATAACAATTTTTAAATTAAAATAACTGTTCGCTTACAAGTATAGGTCATATTTAGTTTAATTATCTTCTTTATTTATAACCCAATTCCTCTTCAACCAGACTAACTTTTTTAAGTAATTTATCAATAAATTCTTGTTCTTCTGTGTTGAGTTTTGATTTGAGATACTCAATGGCTGGTCCCTGACATTTTTCCCTAAATTTATTGATTGTTTTAGAATCAAACAGATATATTTCTTTAAAATCTTTTGAAAGCTTACTCATGGCCTCCATATTTTTAACTTCAAATATCCCACGATGAGCTTGTATTGCATACTTACAAGCTTCAGTAAAAATCAATTGTTCTTCGGGGTTAAGACTTTCCCACCATTCATTGTTTACCTTCAGTAACGCAGTACCTCCTGCAAGAAAAGGACCGGGGCCAGACATATAGTTTTGTACCTCCTGCATTGATTTATAAATTATATTTGCTGGAGGATTTTCCTGTCCATCTACCATATTGGTTTGTAAGGCAGTATAGAGTTCAGCCCATGGTATAGGCACGGGATTAGCCCCTAAGGCTTGCATTGTTTTTACATACATTTTCCCTTCCATTACTCTTATCTTTAAGCCTTTTAGATCTTCCGGTTTTGTAATAAGTTTGTTTTTGGTTGTAAAATACCTAAGACCCTCCCACTGAACGGTTTCTGGCATCAACCGAATTCCACAGTCTTCAATTACCCTCTTATTAAGATAACCCGATATCTCAGGATCCTTCATTACTTCTAGTGCTACAAGTGCATTAGAAAACAAATATGGTATTGTAGCATAATCTGCTATTGGAGCATATTTTGAAGCTATAACTCCCAATGGCAAACTTCCAGTAACTTGAATTGTATTTCTCACAAGCAGATCAAGCCTTTGTGGTGCTGTACCAACAGAATCAGAAGGTAATAATTCTACCTTCATTTTCCCATTTGACATTGACTCTACTCTATATTTTAAAACATTAAAAAACGCACTTTGCCCATGGCTCCATGGATCTAATGTTTCACCCCATGCAGCTTTAATAGTCATATCACGTACCTGTGCTAAAATACTAATTTGAGAAATAACCACAAAGACTATGATTAGGAATACTAAAAAATAATTTTTCTTTCTTAACATTATTTACCTCCTATTGATTTTTAATAGACCTTAGCTTATAAGCGAACAGTTAAAATAACATTTTATTTTTTTAACATTATTTATCATAATTTTCCCTGTTATAAGTAATCCCATTTAAATATTTTCATAATATTTTTTAGACATCACCTCTCTCTACTTAAATTTAAAACCAACTGCTTTCCTGATAAATGTAGCTCGAGGGGAAATTGTAAATCAACCAGCCTTAGAAAC
>NMQN01000890.1 GCA_003575245.1 Candidatus Atribacteria bacterium 1244-E10-H5-B2
TCTTCCTGTCCTTCAGCCCTGTATTGTTTGGCTATCCGTTCCCTTTCTGCTCTCATTCTATCAAAAATGAATTTTTCATTTTCTGGAGGCAAATCTACCCGTTTAATCCTTACATCTACA
Source organism: Candidatus Atribacteria bacterium 1244-E10-H5-B2 (assembly GCA_003575245.1). Next base: position 121 of record NMQN01000890.1, read on the forward strand.
ATTTCTATTCCATAGGTTTTGGCTTTTTCATTACTTATCTCGGTGACTCTTTTCATAATACCTTCTCTTTTTTCCGAGACTATTTCGCTCATGTCAAATAATCCTAAGTCAACTCTCAATTCTGAATAGATAATGTCGTCTAATCTTGCCTGGGCACCATTTAAATCTCTAACGGTTTGTAAGAATTTTAAAGGATCGATAATTTTCCAACGAGCATAATTGTCTACGATTAGAGTCTTTTTGTCTTTAGTAATGATTTCGGTGGGGGCAGCATCGTAAACTAATAGTCGGTCTTCAAAAAACACTACATTTTGAATAAAAGGAAGTTTCCAGTTTAAGCCAGGCTCTTTAATCGCTCTCATCGGTTTACCAAATTGTAAAACAATTGCTTGTTTAGTTTCATCAACAATAAACAAACTTAAGTTAGCTAAGAATAAGATTGCTACAATAAGTATTATTAATAGTGTTCCTTTTTTCATTACTTGGTCACCTCCTTAGAGGGAGCTGCGAGAATTTTTGTGTCACCTAATGGTAAAAGATTTATTAAGGATTGATTTTCTTCTAAATCAACTATTACTTTATTCATATTCGGAAAAATCTCTTCCATAGTTTCCAGATAAAGGCGAGCTTGAGTTATATATTCACCTTTTTTATATTCAGTTAAAATACTATTAAATTTTGCAACATCACCCTCTGCTTTTTTTATTCTCTCAATCTTATAGCCTTCAGCTTCTTTGGTCATTTTTACTGCTTCTCCCCGGGCTTTTGGAATTAAATCATTTCTATATCCTTGTGCTTGATTTATATATCTGCTCTTATCTTCTTTGGCACTGGCTACATCTTTAAAGGCATCTTGTACTTCCTTGGGAGGATTAACATCTTGTAATTGAACTGCTACTATTAAAATTCCTGCTTTATAGGAATCTAAAAGTTTTTGAAGTAATTTCTTTGTCTCCTCCTGAATTTCATATTTCCCTACAGTGAGGGCTTCATCTATTTTTCTCTCTCCAATTACTTGTCTCAAAGTAGCTTCAGCGGCACTTCTGACTGTCTGTTCAGGTAAAATAATATTAAAAAGATAGTTAACCGGATCTTTTATTTTGTATTGCACAATTGCTTCTGCACTGACAATATTCTCATCACCGGTTAACATCAGCGCCTCTATCGGAATTTCTCGGTAGCGAGCAGGTGGCCCAAAGCTAATAGTACGAAATCCTATTTCCACTCTTTTTACCTGAGTAACAGCTGGAGTAAGCACTGTTTCAATGGGGTAAGGTAGATGATAATTAAGTCCCGGACTTTCTATACGAATAAATTTACCAAATCTTCTAATTACTCCTTGTTCATCAGGGGCAACTACGAAAATTCCACTGGCGAGATAGAGAGCAATTACTAATACTAAAACAAAACCGAACATTTTCTTAGAATATTTTAATTTTGGTATTTTTTCAGCAAGATTAATAATCTTCTCTTTTTCTTCATCATAAAAATCTGGCATGATAATTTCCTCCTTTGATTAATATTTGTATTAAAACTATATCATTAATTCAAACTATTCTCAAATAATTATTCGTATCTCGTATCTCGTGAATCGTATCTCGCAATATAGCGTACAGAATTTAGCGTAGAACGCGTAGAATAACTAGTATCGAGTATATAGTATATATAGTATATAGCGAAGAAAATGTAAGTCGGAAGCCAGGAGCCAGAATCCAGGAGACAGAATAATTTCGTATCTTATATTTGGTTAACTGGTAAAGTAAATTAGTTAATTACTAAATTGATTTATTGGTCAATCGGAGAATTAATAAATTTTCTTGAAAAGAAAAATTAAAAAAGCTATAATAATTAAAATTTAAAAGTTATCAAGCAAAACAAGAAATAAGGCAATATCTATAATTAGTTAACTATAGGTAGAGCAAAAAATGAAAGGGGAAGGGAAGATGTCTTTTGTAACCACTAAAGAGATGTTAAAAGAAGCTCAAAAGGGGAGGTATGCAGTCGGTGCTTTTAACGCGAATAATATGGAGATTATTCAGGCAATAGTAGAAACTGCCGAAGAAGAAAAAGCGCCGGTGATCTTACAAGCTTCTCAGGGAGCTATAAAATATGCGGGATTAGATAGTATTGTAGCTATGGTTAAAGTCATGGCTGAAAAAGCAAAAGTACCAGTAGCTTTACATTTAGATCATGGAACAGATTATTATCAAAATATAAAATGTTTAAGAGCAGGATTTACCTCTCTAATGTTTGATGGGTCAAAATTACCATTCGATGGAAATGTAAAGATGACTAAAAAAGTAGTGGAGATGGCTCACGCCTGTGATATTCCGGTAGAAGCAGAATTAGGACAGATAGGTAAGATGGACGATAGTGATGAACCGGGGGTAGCGTTAGAGAGAGTAAAAGAGAGTATGGCGGTTCCAGAGGAAGCTGTAAAATTTGTTGAGTTAACCGAGATAGATTTTTTAGCAGCCGCCGTGGGAACGATTCACGGATGTCGAACTCCTTTTGCAAAGTTAGATATCCCTCGTATCGAGAGAATAAGAGAATTAACCGGAGTTCCTTTGGTTTTACATGGAGCCTCCGGGGCCAATGATGAAGAGATTAAAAAAGGCATTGCCGCAGGAATATGCAAGATCAATATTGATACTCGCATCAAGATGAAATTTATAGAAAAAATGAGGGAGATAATAAAAACTAATCCCGAAGAGATTGACCCTCGCAAAATATTGGGACCAGCAAAAGAGGCAGCCAAAGAAATTATTCGTGATAGAATAAGAGTTTTTGGTTGTAATGGAAAGGCGTGATGAATATGGTTAGAAGATTAGGTATTTTAACCGGGGGAGGAGATTGTTCCGGATTAAATCCGACTATCAGAGGAGCAGTATACCGAGCTCAGGATTATAATTATGAAGTATATGGTATTCAAGAAGGGTGGAGAGGATTAGTAAAAGGTGATATAAATCCCCTAAATTTAAGTGAGGTAAGAGAAATAATTGATCAAGGAGGAACTATTTTAGGGACTTCGAGATTAAATCCTTATAAAATAGATAATGGTATTAAAAAGGTTCTTAATTCAATAAAAAAGTTTAAATTAGGTGCGATAATAGCTATTGGCGGAGAAGATACTTTAGGTGTAGCCAACAGAATATTTAAAGAGGAAAATGTCAAATTGGTTGGTGCTCCCAAGACTATGGATAATGATCTTAGCGGGACTGACTATACCTTTGGATTCGATAGCTCAGTTACCTGGGCGATTAAGGCGATGCGAAGCCTTCAAGATAGTGGACGATCTCATCGCCGAATAATGGTTTTAGAAGTAATGGGAAGACATGCCGGTTGGGTTGCTTTATTTACCGGTATGGCTTCTGGTGCAGATTGGACCCTTATTCCTGAAAAAAAAGCAGATATAAAGAAAATGTGTCAGCATTTAAAGGAAGTCTATAAAAAGAACAAGTATGCTTCTGTTGTGATATCAGAAGGAACAACTCTTCCTGGCATAAATGTCGAGAAGGAAAGATTAGACCAATTTGGACATATGATATTACGCAATAGAGGAGTGGGAAATCTTCTGGCTGATTTAATTAAAAAGAATACCGGCATTGAAACTCGCCATGCAGTTATAGGTCATATTCAAAGAGGGGGTTCTCCTACACTTTTCGACCGTATTTTAGGTCTTAGGTGTGGAGTTACTGCCGTAGATCTGATTGCTCAAGGAAAGTTTGGCTACATGGCCGCCCTTAAAGGCAGTGAAGCAATAGGAGTGCCTTTAGAAAAAGCGGTAAGTAAACTTAAAGTGGTAGATAAAAAATGGTGGAAATTAGCACAAGTATTTTTTAAATAACGAAACTAGTGTAGAGCGTATAGGGTATCTAATATATAGTTATCCAGTTAACCTGTTTGCCAGTTACCAGTTAAATTAGTCGTTAGTGAATGGTGAATAGTCGTTAGTTTGAAATACAAGTTCTCAGTTGCAAGATGGGAGTTGGTTGATACAGTTAGTCAACCTGGTTTTAATTCTTCAACCGGGTAACCGGTAAACTGGTTTAAATGGCTAACCATCTTCACAAGATACGATTCACGAGATACGAATTAAAGCTGGGGGGTTTTATCGTGTGGCACGCAAACTTTGTTCACCTACATGTACATACCGAATACAGTCTCTTGGATGGAGCCTGCCGAATATCAGAATTAGTCGCTCAAGCTAAAAAGCATAAAATGCCTGCCTTGGCTATTACCGATCACGGGGTTATGTATGGAGCCATACAATTTTACAAAGAAGCTATTCGACAGGGAGTAAAACCTATAATTGGTTGTGAAATGTATCTTGCCCACCAAAGTAGGCTTGATAAATCCTCTCAAAGAAAAGAAACCCCTCATCATTTAATACTGCTGGTTAAAAACAATGAAGGCTATAAGAATTTAATAAAGTTAGTCACTTTATCTTATCTGGAAGGTTTTTATTATAAACCAAGAATTGATAAAGAAATATTAAGGGAACATAGCAATGGATTAATTGCTCTTTCAGCCTGTTTGAAAGGAGAAATTTCTCAATGCATTTTACAGAAAAATATTAAGAAAGCAAAAGAAGTGGCACTTGATTTTTTAGATATTTTTGGAGAAGATAATTTTTATTTAGAATTACAAAAAAACGGCATTCCCGAACAGGAAATTGTAAATGAAAATCTCATTGAGATAAGCCAGGAACTCTCTATTCCTGTAATAGCGAGCAATGATATCCATTATATAAACAAGGAAGATGCTCGAGCCCACGAAATTTTACTTTGTATCCAAACCGCTACTAATTTAAATGACCCCAAACGTTTAAAATTTGCTACCGATGCATTTTATTTTAATTCTCCAGAGGAAATGAAAAAAAATTTCTCAAAAGTTCCTCAAGCCCTCGAAAATACTCTTCGTATTGCCGAAAAATGTAATTTAGAAATTGATTTTAGGAAAGCTCAATTACCAGAATTTAAAATTCCTCCTGAATATAATATTAACACTTATTTAAAAGAACTTTGCTATAAAGGACTTAATGGCAGATATTCTAAGGTTACAAAACAATTAGAGGAGAGGTTGGAGTACGAACTTTCAGTTATTAAAAAGATGGAATTTGAACCTTATTTTTTAATTGTGTGGGACTTTGTAAGATATGCCAAAGAAAAGGGAATTATGGTGGGACCCGGCCGAGGTTCTGCAGCAGGGAGTTTAGTCGCCTATTGTCTAAATATTACCAATATTGACCCTATAGCATACGGATTGCTGTTTGAAAGATTTTTAAATCCTGAAAGAATAAGTATGCCAGATTTTGATATTGATTTTTGTTATGAACGAAGAGAAGAAGTAATTGAATATGTTTCTAAAAAATATGGTAATGATAAAGTAGCTCAGATAATTACTTTTGGTACTATGGCAGCCAGAGCTGCTGTTAGAGATGTAGGAAGAGCATTAGGAATTCCCTATGCTCGAGTGGATACTATCGCTAAAATGATCCCTTGGGAACCCAATATTACCATAGAAAAGGCCTTAAAGATGGAAAGTCGACTCAAAGAGTTAATGAAAAACGATGAGGATATAAAAAAGTTAATTGAGACGGCTTCTTCTTTAGAAGGTTTAGCACGACATGCTTCTACTCATGCTGCGGGTATAGTTCTTTCTCGAAAGCCACTGACTGATTATGTTCCTCTACAAAATACAGCAGAAGGAGAAATATGTACCCAGTATGCTATGGCTGAATTAGAAGAACTGGGATTATTGAAGATGGATTTTTTAGGACTTCGCACTTTGACTGTTATAAGCAATGCCTTAAAAATAATAAAACATACTCGGGGAGAAGAGCTTGATATAAACAAGATTCATTTGGATGATAAAAAAGTATACAAGATGTTGTCTAAAGGAAACTGTGCAGGTATTTTCCAATTAGAGAGCGAGGGGATGAGAGATTTAGTTAAAAGATTAAAACCTGAAAATATAGAAGATATTACTGCCTTGCTGGCATTGTATAGACCAGGACCTTTGGGGAGCGGTATGATCGAGGATTTCATTAATAGGAAGAAGGGAATTATAGAAATTAAATATGCACATCCTCGATTAGAATCTGTATTAAAAGAAACTTATGGAGTAATCGTTTATCAGGAACAGGTTATGAAAATTGCCAGTGAATTGGCCGGATTTACTTTGGGGCAAGCAGATATCCTGCGAAAAGCTATGGGGAAAAAACAGAAAGTAGTGATGGAAAAACAACGGGAACTTTTTATAAAAGGTGCTCAAAAAGATAATATTAGAAAAAATACAGCTGCTGAAATATTTGATTTGATTGCCTATTTTGCCGGATATGGTTTTAATAAATCTCACAGTGTTTCTTATGCTTTTATCTCATACCAGACTGCCTATTTAAAAAATCATTATACAATAGAATATATGGCTTCTTTACTTACCAGTATTATGGGAAACAACGATAAGGTAGCTTTGTATATAAAAGAATGCCGGAATATGAATATTGAAATACTACCTCCCGATATAAATCAGAGTTTAGTAAATTTCACTGTAGTAGAGGGTAAGGCTATTCGTTTTGGGTTAGCTGCTGTGAAAAATGTTGGCGAGAAAGCTATAAAAAGCATTATTGAAGATCACGAAAAAAATTATAATTTTACTTCTTTGCTCAGTTTTTGCCAGAGAGTTGATTTAAGAGTTGTAAATAAGAGGGTAATCGAAAGTTTAATAAAGTGTGGTGCCTTCGATTCTGTTGGTGCAAGAAGATCCCAATTATTGGCAGTTTTAGATGTATCATTAAAAAACGGGCAAGAATATCAAAAATCTAAGAGAAATGGACAGACTTCAATCTTTGATCTTTTCGAAGAAAATAGCCTATATAAAAATAGCGGTAATTATCAAGATAAATTACCAGATATATCAGAATTTTCTAAAAATGAACTTTTAGCTATGGAGAAGGAAATGTTAGGATTATATATTTCCTATCACCCGTTGAATGATTATAAGGAAAGATTAAAGAAAATTGTAACTTCTACCTCAATTGAATTAGCTAACTTTTCAGATAGAAGTAGAGTAGTTTTAGCGGGAGTGATTAATAATTTTAAAAGAAAGAGTACTAAAAATGGGAATCTTATGGCATTTATTACTTTAGAAGATTTAGAGGGTACTGTAGAAATAATAGCGTTTCCTAAGGTTTACGAAAAATGCAAAGAAATGATAAAAAAAGATGAGATTGTCATAACAGAAGGACGGCTTGACGTGGCAGAAGGAAAGACAAAAATTATTGCTGAGAAAATATCTCTTTTAGGAGAATACATAAAAAATAAAAAACCTACTTCTAAAACAAAAGAGAAGAATCATAATCTTGCTGAAGAACTTCATCTTGAGATTAACACTGAAAAAAATGAATCTAATCTTCTAAGAAAGTTAAAAGAATTATTTTACGATTATCCAGGGAAAAGTCAAGTAGTGCTTCATTTTAAGGATAAGGATAAAACTATATTACATGCCATAGATAAAAAATATTCAGTTAACGTTGATGATAAATTTATGGAAGAGATTCGTGGAATTTTAGGAAATGAAAAAATATGGACAGAAAAATATTAAAGAATAATAAAAATTACTATTAGAGGGTTTATTTGTAATGTGGAAAGTTATTTATATCGCTAAGGATATTTTATTAGCCGGAAACTTAGAAAAAATGTTAAAAGAAAAAGGGATTGCAACTATTTTAAACCAATTAGAAGTGGGGAAAGATGAATTAAACGGAAATGTAGAGATATTAGTTCCTAAATGCGAAACTCAAGAAGCAGTTGATTTAATCAGTCAAGCCCTGATTTATGATGATGATTTATTAGATGATGATAATTAGTATAGCGTATATCGTATATCGTATATAGTGAATAAGGGAAAAATAGAAGCCAGTAGCCAGAATCCAGGAGCCAGAAGATAAGATAGTATCGAGCATTGAGTATATAGTTATATAGTAAAAAAAATAAGAGAGAGAAAAAAGTAGGGGCGTATTGCATACGCCCCTAAAAATCAATATAAAATCGTAGAGCAGGTGTCTCTCCTGTTGAAGTAGGGGCACGATGAATCGTGCCCCAAAATTATAAAAATAAGTAATACTTTATATAAAAATGTTTTAAATTTTAAATTGTGATTTCGTGTATTTTGCTTTAAGTTTTTAGTTTAATAAAGGGATTGCCACATCCTGATAAAATTAGGATTTGTAATAACAATTGGTGTGAATTACTTTTTTTCTCTTACGCGATACGACATACGATATACGAGAAAGTGGTGCCGAAGGTCGGAGTCGAACCGACACGAGCCGTGAGGCTCGCTGGATTTTGAGTCCAGTGCGTCTACCAATTTCGCCACTTCGGCATATGTGCATCTCTGTTTAAAAATTATAGGTTAAGTGATATTTATTGTCAAGAAAAAATAGAAAAAATAGAAGGAAAGAAGAGAGTTATGGATAACAGGAAAAAATTTATTTTGGTTGATGGGCAAGGTTTGCTCTATCGTGCTTTTTATGCATTACCTCAATTAACTACCACTTATGGCCAGGTTGTCAATGCAGTTTACGGGTTTACTATGATATTAATCAGGTTATTAGAAGAAGAAAAACCAGAATATATAGTAATTACCTTTGATACTCCTGTTCCAACTTTTCGACATAAGAAGTTTAAAGAATATAAAGCTCATCGGAAGAAAATGCCCGACGAATTAATCAGTCAAATTCCTCTAATTAAAGAAATTATCAATAATTATAATATCGCCATTTGTTCAAAAGAAGGTTACGAGGCAGATGATGTTATTGGTACTATAGCAAAGGAAGCAGAAAAAAGAAATTGTAACACGATTATTGTTACTGGAGATAAAGATGCTTTTCAACTTATCTCTCCCCATACTAAGATAATGACTACTATCAAGGGAGTAACTGAGGTTAAAATTTATGATGAAGCAGGTATAAGGGGAAAATATGGAGTAAATCCTGAGAAAATAGTGGATATTTTAGCTTTAAAAGGAGATTCTTCTGATAATATTCCGGGTGTTCCGGGCATAGGAGAAAAGACTGCCATAGCTTTAATTAAAGAATTTGGCAGCTTAGAAAATATTTTGAATAATACCGACAAAATATCTAAAAAATCTTTGAGAGAACAGATGAAGAAATATGAAAGCCAGATTAAAATGAGTAAAATGTTGGCTACTATTGTAAGAGAGGTTCCCATAAAGTACGATTTTGATTCTTTTAAAGTTAAACTGCCAAATTACGAAAAATTGTGGAAAATATTTAAAAAATTAGAATTCAAAAATCTATTAAAAAAGATTACTCCTAAAATTAATCATGAAAAAACTAAGTTAAAATTCAATTTGATTGACACCGAAGAAAAATTAGAAGGATTGACTAATAAAATTATAGAAAGGAAATACCTTTCTTTATATTTAGTAGCTTCCTCAGACAATGCTATTTCATCAAATATTTTAGGAATTGCCCTCAGTTTTAAAGATAATGAAAATTATTATATCCCGTTATTTGCTTTAAATTTAATAGAAAATTCCAAATGTCTTTCTCTCGAATTAGTTTTAAGTAAATTGCGTCCCTGTTTCGAAAACCAAGGAATTATTAAAATTTGCCATAACCTTAAATTTAATTTTATAGTGCTTTGTAGGCATAAAGTTGTAATAGAAGGAAATAATTTTGATACTATGATTGCTGCTTATTTGTTAAATCCTTCAAGTGAGAATTATAATTTAAGAAATTTATTTTGGGAATACTTAAAATATTTAAAAAATAATGAAAATAAAGAAGGCAAACAAAATACCATTATGAGTATAGAAGATTGTTGCGAGAACGCTCAAAATATATTGAAATTAAAAGATATTTTGGAAGAAAAAATGGAAGAAAAAAATTTAATTTTATTATTTAGAAAAATAGAAATGCCTTTAATAAAAATATTAGGAGATATGGAAATCAATGGCATTAAATTGAATATTGATTTTTTAAAAAAGATGTCCCAACAAGTAGACACCCGTCTCGGAGAGTTGAAAAAAACTATTTATAATTTATCTGGAACGGAATTTAATATTAATTCTCCTAAACAGTTAAGTGTTGTACTTTTCGAAAGATTAAAACTACCGGTAATAAAAAAGACAAAAACTGGTTACTCTACCAATGCGGATGTACTTAATATTTTAGCTCCCCAACACAAGGTTGTGTCTTTCATTATGGAATATAGAGAATTAGAAAAGCTAAAGAATACTTATATCGACAAATTACCCCTTTTGGTTAACAGTAAAACCAAGAGGATACATACTTCTTTTCATCAAACTGTTACTTCTACCGGAAGATTAAGCAGTAGTGAGCCTAATCTTCAAAATATTCCCATCAGAACCGAAATGGGGAGAGAAATTAGAAAAGCTTTTGTCGCAGAGGAAGGACTTGTGCTATTATCCGCAGATTATTCTCAGATAGAGTTGCGTATTTTAGCTCACCTCTCTCGCGATGAAAGTTTGCTTAATGCTTTTAAAAATGATGAAGATATCCATGCTCATACTGCCTCGGGAATATTTAACCTTGATCAAAATATAATTAGCGAGCAGATGAGAAGAATGGCCAAGGTAATTAATTTTAGTATTATTTATGGAATGAGCAGTTATGGATTAGCGCGTAATTTGGGGGTAGGGAGAGAGGAAGCCGAAAAATATATTAATAATTATTTTTTTAGGTATCAGGGAGTAAAAAAATATATTGAAAGGGAGAAAGAGGAAGCTCGGAAGAAGGGCTATGTATTCACTCTATTAAATCGAAGGAGATATTTAGAAGGCATAAACAGTAAAGATAAAAATATCCGTGAATTTAATGAAAGAATTGCTATTAATGCTCCAATTCAAGGAAGCGCAGCTGATTTAATAAAATTAGCTATGATTAAAATAGATAAATTTTTTAAAAAAGAACGATTTAAAAGTAGATTACTACTCCAAATACATGATGAATTAATATTTGAGGTTTACAAGCCAGAGTTAGAAAAAGTCAAATCCATCATTAAAGAGATTATGGAACATAGTTTAGAAATTTCTGTTCCTATAAAAGTAAATTTGAAGACGGGTAATAATTGGGCAGAAGTTAGTTAGCTAGTTACTTAGTTATCTGGTTAGTTATTTAATGAATTAATGTTAAACCAGTTAAACAGGTAACCAACTAACCAGCTAACTAAATAAGGGAGGAATCATGGTATTAATTGTTGGTCTCACAGGTGGAATTGTAGGTGGTAAAAGTACAGTAGCATCAATGTTTAAAGATTTAGGTGCCAAAATTGTTGATGCTGATAAACTTGGTCATAGTGTAATTCTACCCCACAGACCTGCCTGGATAAAAATAGTTAAATTATTTGGGAAAGATATTTTGCGAAACGACCTGACTATTGATAGAGGAAAATTAGGTAAAATAGTCTTTACAAACCAGACTCTCTTAAAGAAATTAAATGAAATTACTCACCCTGAAATAATAAAATTGATTAAAAAAGAGATAAATTTAGCAAGAAATAAAACTCACAACCAGGAAAAAATATTAATTATAGCTGCTGCCTTAATCTATGAAGCCAAGATAGATAGATTAATGGATAAGATAATCGCTGTATATATAGATGAAGATGAACAGATAAAAAGAATAACCAAGAGAAATAATTTATCCAAAGAAGAAGTCTTACAGAGGATAAAATCTCAAATGCCAATGAAAGAAAAAGTTAAAATGGCTGACTATGTGATCGACAATAGTAATTCGCTGGGTGAAACGAAGAAACAAGTTGAAAAAATATGGAAAAAACTTGTATCTCGTTATTAGCGTATAGCGTATAAAATAAGTTAAACAAAATAAATGCTTTATTCCCTCTCCCCTTCGGGGGAGAGGGTTAGGGTGAGGGGGAACAAACGCGATACGCAATACGCAATACGAAAAAAGGGGTGACTAATATGAATCTTGCTGAAATTATTAAAGTTGCTCGAGGAGAGGAAAAAGCAGATCTATTATTAAAAAATGGGAAGATAATAAATGTTTTTTCCGGAGAAATATATACTACCGATGTTGCAATTTATAAGGATATGATTGTAGGATTAGGGGAAGGATATTACGCCGACA
>NMQN01000724.1 GCA_003575245.1 Candidatus Atribacteria bacterium 1244-E10-H5-B2
GTGACCTTCTCCCCAAAAACTGATCCAGAAATAATGTTAGTCTTTTGTATATAATAAAGCTGACATAGAAAGGATCAAAAGAAGATGAAAAGCAGCAAGTATTCCGAAGAGCAGGTCGCCTTTGCCCTAAAGCAGGCGGAGACGGGAACCACTGTAAAGGAGGTCATAAGGAAGATGGGTATAACCGAGCAGACATTCTATCGGTGGAAGAAAAAATATGGTGGAATGATGCCCAGCGACTTAAGGAAGCTAAGGCAGCTTGAGGAAGAGAACCGCCAGCTAAAAAAGCTTGTGGCAGATCTTAGCCTGGACAAGCAGATGCTGCAGGATGTACTCTCAAAAAAGTTCTAAGGCCTGCAGCCAAACGTAAAACAGTAAGTTGACTGCAGGCCCATTACGATATAAGTGAAAGATGGGGATGCAGGGTGATAAGGTTTAGCAGGGCAACCCGGCGATATATAGCCAAAAGAAATAATAATATACCCTTAAGGATGCGCATATTGGATATAGCCTCTTCCAGAGTTAGATATGGATACAAGAGGATACATGTGCTATTGCTCCGTGAGGGTTGGAGAATAAACCACAAGGCAGAGTATACCGCATATATTGCCAGGAAGGGCTTAATCTGCGTTACAAAGGTAGAAGAAAGAAAGTAAGTCAGACCAGGTTACCGAAAATAGATGTAACAGGGGTAAACCAGTGCTGGGCCATGGGCTTTATGTCCGATGCCCTCTTTAATGGCAGGCGCTTCAGGGCGCGCTTACCATGATGGATGTATATAGCAGGGAATGTTTAAATATTTATGCAGGTAGTAGCATCACCGGAGATACAGTGGTTGATATTCTAGATAGCATAAGATGCCATAGAGGACTTCCCGAAAGGATCAGGGTGGATAACGGTCCGGAGTTTGTATCAAAAGCGCTTGACAACTACAGCTATCTAAATAATATTAAACTAGAATTTTCCCGTCTGGGAAAACCGGTAGATAATGCCTTTATAGAGTCCTTTAATGGTAGTCTTAGGGATGAGTGCTTAAATACCAACTGGTTTCTCTCAATCGAGGACGCACAGAGTAAATTAGAGACGTGGAGAAGGGACTATAACGAGTTCAGGCCCCATAGTTCACTGGATAATATGACTCCGGCTAAGTTCGCTGGTCAATTGTCCATAAAGGCAAATAAGCCGGATTACTAACATTTTAAGTGGACTAGTTTTTGGGGGGCCCTCGACTGGTCTGGATCCTAACTTTCAAATTGGACTAGTTTTTGGGGGAAAGGTCAAGAGGCTTCTGTTCAATGTTGGTGGCGACCTGTTGCGTCATAGAAAAAGGTACTCGAAAGTTAATACGTTGCTTCATAGAAAAAAGTACCTGAAACCAATACATATTGGTAGTGATATACAGAGAGTAAAATAGATACACTACCCAGTGACATATCCGTAAGCCTCCGCATTTATTGCAGCTTCCTTTCTTACATTGTTTTTTAATACATTTAGCTTAAGCAGCTTCTCCTGCAATCCTGCTATGTTTTTCTTAAGCTTAACAGGATTTAAACTGTCATACTCCCGCTCAAGTCCTGCCTTTATTTTATCATCAATATGCTCTGACTCAAGCACCCTTCTAAATGGGGTCCTTGCCTTATCATACTTTTTTGTAACTTTACTTCCAATCCTTTTCTTTGAGGCAAGTTTTGTAACCGGGATAAAAAAGTTATTATATCTTCCGAGATAAAGGTAAAGCTCATTTAAAAGGCAAAGCTCCTCTTCAGTATCATGTCTTAAATATCCCACAGCTCTTCTTACAACCGAGTAATTCTTCTGCTCCACAAAACATGAATCATTCTTTCTGTATGGTCTTGATCTTGTAAAGTTAATTTTATTCTTAACACAATACCGGATCAGGATACTATTAATAAATTCTGCTCCATTATCAGAATCAATTCCAGCTATTTCAAATGGAAACCTGGCCGAAACTATCTTAATTGCTCTAAATACATGCTTCTGTGCCTTGTTCTTGCATGCTGCAGTCTCGTCCCAGCATGTAGCTATATCAACGAAATTTAGGCTCTGAGCGTAGTCTCCGGAGACGTCTCCGCCATCATGGCCCACAAGGTCCACTTCTGTAAAGCCGGGTCTCTTATCGTCCCAGTCTGCAAATGTCCTTATTGGGATCTGGTTTTTAAGAAGTGTTCCGGGCTTTGTGCCTGACCTACCCTTTCCCAGCCTTGCCTTATCCCTTTCAGGTCTTAGCAGCCTGTCGATTGTGGAAGGTGATATCTTAACTAGCTTTTCTCTTACCTCGTCCGTTAGATCTATCTCCTTATGCTTTTCAAGTTTTTCTACAGCTTCGGCCATAAATGGAGCAAGCCTCTTTGAGCAGATAAAGTCAAATACTACCCAGATCTTCCTTAGGGCCAAAAATACATCATATGTATATATTCTGGGCTTTCTGTATTTTTTCTTCTTTCTTTTACCAATAACATATTTTATCTTCTTACCGCCCATCCTGGTGTATCCTATAACTTTTCCTACCTTTAGCCGGAGTATTCTTGCTGCATAATTTCGGTTATAGCCGGTATTGGAAGTAAATTCATCCAGGATCCCCGCCTTAGCCTTTTTACTGGCTTTATTATATCTATTCTGAATTTCTGCTGTTAATGCTTTTTTCTCTCTCATAGTCAACATTGCCTCTTTCCTCCTCTATGTAAAAGAAGTTATTTCTTCTTCTAGGATACATGAGGTTTTTAGTTATTTACTAAAATATTTCGAGTACTTTTTTTATATGAGGCAACGATACCGTTTGGAGTACTTTTTAAATAAAGCAATTCGAGGACTTGACAAAATATGCACAAATGGTTTAAAATTTTTATAATAGGTGAGAGCAGTCAAAAGATATAAAATTTTATACAAGACTTCAAGAAATTGGGGTCTTTTTTTATGCCCTAATGCATAATTGCTATTTTATTTTGTCAATAATATTAATAACCATTTAAAGCCATAGTACTTGACAAATATTGACAATTTAGAAAAAAGGACGTAGACTCCATTATAGTGCTATATTATGCACTAAATAAAAAATTTTTTAATGAAGTAGTTATAAAATAACTTATTAATCGTGTATAATTAATATAGGAAACAAAAAAGGAAATTAAAAATTAATATCTTATGAGCTCGAGAAATCGGGCTTTTTTTATTTGACTAATCAAAATTTAATCACTTATAAAAATCAATTAGTAAATTATAAAGAAAGGTTAATTATGGCAATGGAAAAGGAGCAACTGACACTATACCTAGACCCAGGAGTTAAGGAAGCCCTGGATACTTATTGTTATATGGCCAAAAGAAATCGAACCCGCGTGATGAATGAAGCTATTGAAGACTATGTAACCGGACATTTAAAAAATGAATGCGAAAAAGAAGGCTTAATTAAATGATGAGCAATAAAAAAAGGAGGCAAAATTCAATAAGATATTAAAAAACAGGATCAATAATTTAAAAAAATTAATTAAGGGAAAAAAATGGAAAAAGAAATAACTACATCAAAAATACCGATAATGGAATCGAATCGTGAAATGAGTTTTGATCAGGATACAATAGAGAAGTTAAAATACCTGACTAAAGTTAAAAATGAAGGCAGTATTACTGATATTTGCAATAAAGCTCTGACAGAATTTTTAAAAGTGAAATTTGAAGAGTTAAACCTTGAGCATTTTACCAATCCTGTTTACGAACAAAAAATAATTGCAAATAAAGCTTGGCTTGAAGAAGATGCTATGAAAAGAGATGAGGCTCAACTCTTAAATCTTGCTAAGGCTCGAATAATTGAAAAGGAAATTAAAAGGATTAAAGCTAGGGAGGCAAAATAAGGAGGCAAAAATGGCACTAAATCCACAAATTATATTTATAAAAGACCCCACTTTTAAAAATAAAGTAGTTAATCCTACTTTCAGCATACATATTGATACATATCAACGGCAGGATTTAATATGTTACTGTACCAAGTTATATTATGATCAGAATATTCCCATAGACTATAGCAAGCAAATAAAAATTGCCCTGAACGAATATTTGAAAAATCATATAAAAGAAGAGGATCTTAAAAAGATTGAAAGCATTAAAAAAGAAGAAATCCGAATAATTGAAGCTGATAGAAAATCAAAATAACAGGTTATCCTGGTGGCAAAGATTATTTAGAAAATCAAAGACTTAAATAAGAATTTAAAGAATTTAAAAAAGTGTTATAATCAAAAAAGGCCTTGAATTAGAAGACCTTTTTAATAACTGAATATTAAGTTTTTTAAAAGTGTCCAGCTTTTAAACAGGGGAACTCTTGTATAAAAATTCACGCTGTTTGTATAAGAATATCCTATAAAAAGAAAAAAGTAAAGAGAGAGTAAAAATGGTAAAAACAGATCCGGATCCAAAAGACGGACATATTGACATAGCACACGAAATAGCAGAAGCGCTTATGAGGATAAATCTATCTGGTTATCAATACAGGATAATATGGTGCATTATCAGAAAAACTTGGGGTTGGCATAAAAGTATGGATAAAATATCCCTTACATTATTTGAAAAGATGACAGGATTAAAAAGGCAACATATTAATAGGGCTATAAAAGAATTAGAGGATAGGAATATGGTAATTGTAGATAGAAATAATCGTGTTAATACATATAAATTTAATTCTCATTATGATACCTGGAAAATGATAGATAGTACCAATATAGGTACTAGTAGCAAAATAGCTACTAAGATAGTAGCAAAAGAGCTACACACAAAAGAAAAGAAAGAAACTATACAAAAGAAAGAGTCCACCATTATTTTTAATTACTGGAATGAGAAAGAAATAATAATCCACAGAAAACTAGATCAGGCAACCGAAAGCAGTATAAATGCAAGATTAAAAGACAATTCTATAGATAAGATTAGAGATTCTATTCATTATTATTCAATAATTCTAAAAAGTGATGACTACCGGTGGAGTTATGCTTGGACATTAAAAGAATTTATGCAGAAGGGATTTGAGATGTTTAAAGATTGGGATATTGCACATAAAAATTATTACATAGAAAAGGAGAAATATAATGGCTACCACGCTTAAGAGACTTGTAACTGATAGGGTTGAAAAACTATTTGTACATGATGTAGAGATAGAAAAAACATTATATAGGAAAGGATAAAAAATGAGTACAGATTTAATGGTTAAAAATGATGTGGTTTCAAGAGTATGGAATAAGATTGATAAAATAGCCAAGGCTAAGGGAATGACCCAAGAGGAGTTTATAGCCTGGAGCGAGGCCGAGCGCTGCCGGTCAAATATATCTGACTATGAACACAATCTTATATTTGCATATCAGCTCAACAAAGCAATTAAAGAAATAGAAAGATTAAAAATAAGTGATGATAGAGGTATGCTGGCCGAGGCTACCTTAAGAGATTATTCCTGGATAAGTGGATTTAAAGATGATTTCATTAAAGTAGGCAAAGCAATAAAGCACCTGCAGGAAGTATGCAAATATGTAAAGGATAAGGAAGATAATACCTATCAATACAAATGGTTACTTAGCTATGATGATGTTTTATTTGATGAGATCATAGAAGGAAGTAAAGGAAAGAATAAAAAGGGTAAACCAAAAAGAGATTATCAATCATCCAGCAAAGTAATAAGAGTAGCTTAAGATAGTACCTATATAGGTACACACAAAAGAAAAGAAAGAAAATATACAAAAGAAAGAGTCCCTTTATATTTTTAAGATCCTCTT
>NMQN01000117.1 GCA_003575245.1 Candidatus Atribacteria bacterium 1244-E10-H5-B2
GCAAGCGGTGGATATGGTATTGTAATCGCTGCAAAAGATAAAAATATTGCCTGTGTATGTGCACAATGTCCGGGACTGGATCCTCATGCCTCAGGAGAGATGTTTTTAAAAAAATTAGGTATCGGGCACATTCTCCGTCTGTTTGTTCACGGACAACGTGATATGATGAGGTTTCGCTTAGGTCTTTCGCCCCATAAAATACCTATCGTAGGGAAACCTGGAAGTATTGCTTTTTTCCCCATTTCGGATGCTTATGACGGTTACAGTAAACTTGCATCGGAGAATTTTATTAATGAAGTCTGTGCTCGTGTCATTCTGCGGTCACACGGATTCAAGCCGGTCGAACACCTACGGAACGTACAATGCCCAATCCTGATTCAGATATGTGATCATGACAGCTTAGCTCCAATAAGTACCAAAACCGCAAAAGAATTGGAGAAATATGCAGAAGTGAAACACTATCCCATCGGCCACTTTGATATCTATACAGGGGATAACTTCGAAAAAAGCGTAAGCGATCAGCTGGCATTTTTTAAAAAACACTTTTGATTTATTAAAACGATAGGGGGAGGTAGTTAGGTCAAATGTGTATGACAAATGTTGAGATAAATCCTCAAATATTGTACAATATGTTTGATGTTGAGATCTAAATCTTAAAGATATATCCTGGAGAAGAGCATTGACGAAAGAAAAAAATATAACTAAAGGGCAGTTAACCAATAAATTGGTGAAATTGAGCCAGAGAATTACCGAATTGGAAAAATCAGTAGTTGGGTGCCAACAGGTGGAAGAGTCCCTGCGGGAGAGTGAGGAAAAATATCGAATTCTGGTAGAAATGGCTGCTAATGCTATTTTCTTAGAGACAATAGAAGGTCGTATACTCGAATGTAATACTGCCGGAGCAAAGATGTTTGGATATAATAAAAAAGATATGATTGGCTTGACTATAGCTGACAGAGTTCCAGAAGGATTTGCAAAGAAATTACCTAAGGTTGTTACCGAAAAAGAGGCTACTCAAGGTATTTTCGTCCCCCGAATAAGCAAAAAGAAAGATGGCACCATCTTTCCCATAGAAATTGCCACCAAAATTGTCAATATCAGAGGAAAACCCCGACTTATAACTTATATTCGTGATATCACCAAACGTAAGGAAGCAGAAAAAAAACTCAAAAAAGCAAGAAAGTTGTTTGCCAGTCTCTTTGCAAGTAGTCCTGAAGCTGCCCTATATCAAGATGAAAATGGCAATATCATAAATATAAATTCCCAATTTACCAAAATTTTTGGTTATACCTTAAAAGAGATTAGAGGTAGAAATATCGATGAAGGGATGATTTATCCTGCAGATAAGATAGAGGAAGGAAAGAGGCTCACCCGGAAAGTGTTAGATAGCTTTTTGGAGTATGAGACTATTAGAAAGAAGAAAGACGGGACTTTATTTCCCGTAATTATATCTGCAAGTCCGGTTATGATTGATAAAAAACCTCAAGGAACCGTAGTTTTATATAGAGATATCACTGAACGGAAGCAGAGCGAACAGTTAAATACAGTCTTATATAATATCTCCAAAGCTGCCAATTCTGACATATCCCTTAACCAGCTCTACCCTTTAATTCATCAAGAATTAAATAATATCATTGATTCAACTAATTTTTTTATTGCTTTAGTTGATGTCGAAAAAGACGAAATGTCTTTCCCTTATCATAGAGATGAAAAAGACAATCATTTCCCTACTCTCAGGTTAAGCCGGGCAAATAATTTAACTGCATATATTATAAGATCTGGTCAATCTCTCCTGGTCAATCTAAAACAGATTAAGAAAATGGCGGTTGAAGGAGATATAAAATTAGAATCTGTGGGTATAGTAACTGCCGGCACTCACTGGTTAGGGGTTCCTTTAAAGATAAAAAATAAAATAATAGGAGCTATGGTGATTCAAGGATATATTAGCCCCCATCTTTTTTCTAAAAAAGATATTCAACTTATGGAATTCGTTTCTTCCCAGATTGCCACTGCTATACAGAGAAAGCAAATGGAAGAAGAGATGGAAAAATTAGCACACTTTGATAGTTTAACCGGTGCTTGTAATAGAGGATATGGCTTATCCCTCCTGGAACGGGAACTTAAATTTGCCCGAAGAAGAAAAACCCCATTTTTATTAATCTATATTGATATAGATGATTTTAAAAATATTAATGATACTTTTGGTCATGGAGAAGGCGACCAAGCTTTAAAAAAAGTATTTA
Source organism: Candidatus Atribacteria bacterium 1244-E10-H5-B2 (assembly GCA_003575245.1). Next base: position 2,244 of record NMQN01000117.1, read on the forward strand.
AATTATTAAAATCTGCCTTAAGAGAGATTGATATCATCTGCCGGATGGGAGGGGATGAATTCTTGCTAATCTTCCCGGATAGTTCCCAAAAAAACCTACCTATAATTAATGAACGTTTTAATAAGAACTTAATTAAGTTAAACCAAACTATTAAGAAACCCTACAAGATAGGTTTTAGTATGGGCATTTCTTGTTATGATCCTGATAATCCCCAATCTATGGATGAGTTAATTCAGATAGCTGATAATATGATGTATGAAGAGAAAAAGAAAAATTTCAAAAGGAAAAAGTAAATACCCCCTCATTTACTCTGAATATCAATAAATTTTCCCAAAAAAGAGTTTTTTAAAACTTCGCACATACTTTTGAGAAGTTTTATATGATAAGCTTGAAATGGCATAGATATGATGAAAATTAAAGAAATTAAGGCAAAATCAATCATTGTAAAATCAAATTTACCAGAGGGAGATTTCGTTATAAACCCTTATGTTGGATGTATGCATGGCTGTAAATATTGTTATGCAAGATTTATGAAAAGATTTACCGGTCATACTGAACCATGGGGTTCTTTTGTTGACATAAAAATTAATGCCGGTGATTTAATCCCAAAAGGTACAAATAAATATAAGAAGAAATCTATAACAATTAGTTCGGTTACCGATCCCTATCAACCAATTGAGAGAAAATATAAAATCACCAGAAAAATTCTTGAAAGACTTATACCACTTCAACCACATTTAGGTTTGATTACCAAGTCTGATTTAGTAGTTAGAGATATTGATTTATTTAAGCAATTTAAAGATTGTATGGTAACTCTTTCTTTTTCGGTTACAGATGAAAAACTAAGGAAACAAATAGAGCTTCTATCATCTCCAGTGAAACAAAAAATAAATGCTTTGAAAGAGCTGCATAAAGCGAAAATTTCCTCAGCCCTTTTTATCTCTCCGATCTTTCCACAAATAACGGATTGGGAAAAAATAATCAACAAAACCAAATCTTTTGTGGATGAATATTGGTTTGAAAACCTAAATATTTACCCCTCTATCAAAGGTGAAATTTATAATTTTTTAGGAAAAAACAAACCGGAACTTGTTGAAAAATACAAAAAAATCTACTCAAAAAATAGTAATTACTGGAATATTGAGGAAGACAAAATAATAGAATTCTGTAAAAAGAATAAAATTAGTTGTAAAATCTATTTTCATCATAAGAGAAAAGATGCCTGATAAAAATTTGCACATGCTCAGAATGTTGAGTTGAGCTTTTGCGCTTTAAGAGTTAAAGGAATTATAATGTATTTTGTAAAAAGGAAATTGGGTTTAAGTTTTATATTCGTTATGTTTATTATGTTTGACAATTAATTATCTTTACTATATCGTAAAGGGCAATAATTACTTTTATACAAAGCATGAGTCATGCCCATGCTCGGGTTATTTATTAAAGAATAGTGGAGAATATAAAAAGATGAACATAAGAAAAGTTGATACAGAGTTTGTCAGAAAATCATTTACTACAGAAAAAACAGTTTCAAATTATACAAAAGCAGTTAAAAAAATTGGGCTATGGGAATCTGAGAAGATGATGATTAAGAAATATTTTAATCCGGAAGACCGAATTTTAGATATAGGATGTGGTGCAGGGAGAACAACCATAGGTCTTTATAAGCTTGGTTATCATTTAGTGGAAGGTTTGGATTTATCAGAAGCGATGATAGTGCAAGCCAGAAGAATCAGTAAAGAATTGAATCATAACATAACTTTTAGTGTGGGAGATGCGGCTTGTTTAGATTATAATGATGAAACTTATAGCGCAGCCTTATTTTCCTTTAATGGGATAATGCAGATACCAGAAAGAAATAATCGGATAAGGGTGCTAAAAGAGATAAGGCGCATATTAAAACCTAAAGGATATTTCTTGTTTACCACTCATGACAGGGATAGCAGTAAAGAATATGAATCACTTTGGCAAGAGGAGAAGAAAAAGTGGGCTTTGCATTTACAAGATAAAAGTTTGCATGAGTTTGGGGATAGGGTTATTAAGATGGAAGAGAGATACATTTTTCTTCATTTTCCGACCAAAGATGAAGTAATTTCAAGTTTGGAAGAAGCAGGATTTATTTTAATAGAGGTAATATTGCGTTCTGAATTGTGTGAAGAATCAGAAGAAGTGAAGAAGTTTTCTACCGATTGTGTGTTGTGGTTGGTTCAGAAATCTTAAAAGCACAGAGACTGGGAATACGATTTAGGGAGAAAAATCTCGCCACATCAGGAAGAGTGCGGGATTTTCTCTTTAAAAATTGTTATTTTTTATTTGTCTTATCTATAGAAATAATATAAAATTAATACGTATGGAAAAAATAATTTAAAGGTGAGATGATATGAAGAAGAAAGAATATGATGTTATCATTATTGGTGCAGGTCCGGCAGGGATTTTTACTGCTCTTGAGCTGACCAAGAAAAATAATATTTCAGTATTAATATTAGAAAAAGGGGAAGAGATTGAAAAAAGAGAGTGCCTGATGAGAAGTAAAAACGGCGGCTGTTTTCATTGTTCTCCCTGTGCAATAATTTCCGGATGGGGAGGAGCCGGCGCATTTAGTGACGGTAAATTAAATTTATCTACCGAAATTGGAGGACAGTTAGATAATTATATCGATAAAGATAGGGTAGCTGAATTAATTGAATATGCTGATGATATTTACCTCGAATTTGGAGCAGATGAAACTGTTTACGGGACAGATGAGGAAAAGATAGATATTCTCAAGAAAGAAGCTTCTCTGGCAAAATTGAAATTGATACCCACAAAGATCAGGCATTTAGGAACAGAAAAATGTGCAGAAATACTGAAAAAAATGCAGGAATATTTAAGGACTAAAATTGACATCAAGACTAATAACAAGGTTAAAAGAATATTATTGGATAATGGAAGAGCAATAGGAATTGAAACGGTAAAAGGTGAAATAATAAAAGGAAAATATATAGTAGCAATGCCAGGGAGGGTCGGTTCTGAATGGCTGAAAGGGCAGGCAGAAGATATGGATATAAAAATATCTAATAATCCTGTAGATGTCGGAGTAAGAGTCGAAGTTCCGGCTATTGTCATGAAGCGCTTAACTGATGCGATATACGAATCAAAATTAGTCTATTATACTGAGAAATTTGACGATAGAGTCCGTACTTTCTGCATGTGCCCTTATGGTGAAGTAGTTACCGAATTTAGTGACGGCATTACTTCGGTAAATGGACACAGCTATCAGGAATATAGGACTGATAACACTAATTTTGCCCTATTGTTAAGTACCAATTTTACCGAACCTTTTAAAGAACCGACTGCCTATGGAAAATACATTGCCCATCTGGCTAATATTTTAAGTGGAGGAGTTATTGTTCAAAGATTGGGGGATTTGGAGTTAGGCAGGAGATCTACGCCGGACAGACTCTCACACTCTATAGTTACTCCTACTTTGAAGGAAGCTACTCCGGGGGACCTCAGCTTTGTTCTGCCCTATAGAAT
>NMQN01000429.1 GCA_003575245.1 Candidatus Atribacteria bacterium 1244-E10-H5-B2
AATTCAGGGGATGATGTGATTTTGAGAGGGCAGGGAAACCATTTTAAAAGCATGTTTCAGAAGCTCGATAAGTGGCATGGAAAGTACATGGATGTATGGAACGAATACTTCGCAATCAAGAAAGGATAAAGGACAGCGAATGATTTAAAACCCATCACTACCTTTTACAAATACCCAAAAGAATATACAAGTAATACTTTAATATAAAAATTAAGCAATCATAGTCATAAAAAAGGTCTAAAACAACTCAGGATGCTTTTTTTCGATAGAATTAAGAGTAGAAACTAAATTGTAGAGGAGTTTTTCGTCCTTACAATGATTAATTGACTCGGACAACTTATTCAACAGCGAGTTAGCTAAATCTTTCTCGAACTCAGTGAGTTTCACAGAATTATTTTGAAATATTTCGTCAAATTCTTTTTCAAACCACTCTAATTGGCGTTGGAATTCCTCTGTTTGAACTTTTTCGATGTTAAAATTTAGATACATATGTCTCCTCGATTAAAATTTAACAAAAAATTGTAAGCTACAATAATAGTTATAGAACTTATTTAAAAAGTTAAGTACCTCTGCTGGTTTTCTAAAATGTCCTACGACAAACGGGAGAATATTTTACACACAAAAATTAAAAATAAGTCGGATTGTTAATCTCTGCTAATATAGCAACAGAACTATTAATTTAACGCTTAAAACATCCTAATAGCATTACTAAATTTTTGTCGGAACTTTAATATGAAATTAGCACATATAAAAAAAAAGATTTAGGCAAAAATTGAAAGGATTGTTATAATATCTTATGATGGTGGTGGAAAGATGTAATCCATGAAGATGAAAACTAAAATATACAATATTAATCCAAATATGAACCCTATTACAAAACCTATTAAAAATATTATGACTGAAACTACAATAACTGAAATGAGCGATTCTCCGACTTTCTTTTTGTAAAGCTTCATAACGAGTATAGTGCCTAGAATAAAATGAATAATAATTCTAATTATAATAATTCTGATTACATCTACTAATAGACTCCCTTCAACAGTAAAAAGATAACATATACCTAGTGAATCTAGTAAAACTACTGAAGCTACAGAAAGATACTCTTCAACAAAAAAAAGATAATAAATGCATAGTGAAATATCTATAACGAACCATAGTAAATTAACTACAAAAGCAGGTTTAAATGAACCCCTCCAATCCTTCCTTCTCTAGCGTATAAACACATAATTTTTGTTCCGATTAGAAGTAAAATGAGGTTTAAGGCGACATTTGTTGATATAGCAAAGATAAATTCACGCATAGTTGTAAAAAGCATTTCATATCATCTATTTTTTTGATTGTTAATACTATCTATTGATGGTAATTTATATTCATATTTTAAAATTGAATTAATTTGATGCTTAAGACACCCTAATAACATACAAGTATAAAAATTGTGCCTATAACGACTTTATCTGTTGATGGACATATTTATTTAAAGTTCAGATTTTGATAAATTTTCTAATTTTACTTTAAAGAATAAATATGATGAATCAATATTTTTAAAAGAAATAAATTTAAGAATAGTTCAATACAATTAATATAGAATGACGAGCACCAATCAACAAGAACCCTTAAATGATAACGACCACCCTCTCTTCTTAAGTTATGGTTTTTTATGGGGGATGTTTATTGCTTATATAATAGCTCTTAGTGTCGCTATTTATATAAATATCAAAAATTCCTTTTTTGTGAACGATCCCGGGTATATAGAATTAGCTACCTCCCTTCTTGGAGTTTTTGCAATGTATACTCTATTTAACGCAATTTTCGTATATGTAACGTATAGAAAAAGGAAGCTTCAAAAGATGATCAGAAAGGACGGGAAAATTATTAAAGATGGTTCAAAAGCAGTTCGATTCGCTTTAAATAAAAACTATATTAAAATTCTTTACTTTCTATTAGTGAGTATATCGCTCGTACTTTCCATTTCGGGATTCATTTTACCTACCCTCATTCGTGATTATGGTTTAAGTGTTTCGTATATTTGGAGCTTTGGATTATTCATTAATATAAGTTTTGACCCTGTCGTTGGTGATGCTCTTATTATGCCTGATCCCCTCATGTGGATTGCTTTTCCTTACCAAATAATTGCCTTCATATTAATACTTAGAGCAGAAAATGACATAATCCAAATCTTGCGAAAAAAAAAAGACCTAAGTAATAGAGTTTGCACATGGGGAAAATTAGGATTAATAATCCTTTTCTATAATTCCATGTTTTTCTTAGGAAATTTTTTTATTAATTGGAACTATCTCGATGTTTCTTACATTCCTCTGGTGGTAGGTCCCTTGTTAATAGTCGCGTATATCATATGGATTCTTACATCGAAGAAAAACAAAATTTAAATAAATTTTTTAATTTTTCTTTCAATTATCAATAAAGCATTTTACAACAACATTTCGTGAAAGCACACTTTCACGGTTTTTTATAATACTGTAGATATTACAAGAATATTTTTAGTATAATACAAAAAGATCTAAATCTCTTCTGAAATAGAGTGTATGATATCCTTCAGGAGCACATACTTTATCCAAAACTTCTTAGCAAAGATGGGATTTTTGCTGTTTACAAAAGTTTAAAAATGTAAACATCTATTATTTATATTGATGACATTAGTTATATGTGATTCTTCTTCATTGATACTAATAGCTAAGATTGAGTCATTAGATATGTTCATAGATATTTTCGAGGAAATTCTAATCCCAGAAGCAGTTTTTTTCGAAGTGGTAACAAAAGGAAAAGAATATAAAAAATTAGATGCCTTTTTAGTTGAGAAACGAATAGAAGAAGGGAAAATTAAAGTAGTAAAAATAGATAATATGATTGATAAAGTAAAAATTATGAATAATTTTAACATTCACGAGGGAGAAGCAGAAGCAATAATAATATATTTGGAAAAAAAAGCAGATTTACTAAGCACTGATGATAATAAGACTATTAGAGTGTGCAAAATTCTAAAAATTAGATATTTCACTACTCTTTCATTCATCTTCCTATTGTATAATAAAAAAAGAATTTCAAAGGAGAAGAGTCTTCTCAAAATTAATACTTTAGAGAAAATTGGATGGTATAAAAAAGAAGTAATTAATTATTTTATAGAAAAGATTGAAATTAAAGGTGATATTTAATGGGTAAAGTAATATCCGTTAGGATAAATCAAAAATTAGAGGAAATAATAAAAAATTTCGCGAAAGAACAAAAAAGTGAGCAATCAGAGGTTATTCGAGATCTAATTCAAAATGGATCTATATTTTTAGCAATTAAGGGTTATGCTGAAGGAAAATTTTCAATTGGAAAGGCTGCAAGCTTAATTGATGTACCATTGTCTGAATTAATGGATATCATAACCGACTTAGGAATTAAATCTGAAATAGGGATTGAAGATGTCGTAGAAGGATTCGAAAATCTTAAAAATTTAATTAAGTAGTAAGAAAAAAAGGAGAGTCACTATAAGTATACCTAATCTATTATAAATTTAGATAGTATCATCTCGGCTATTCTGCGTCTTTACGCGATTACGTCGTGGGATCTCCCTCTATTCTCCAGCCAGATATGGTAACATTATTTATCTTGAAAAAATTCGGCTTTATATTCCTCTAAATCATCAGGTGGCCATGCACGAGGCGTTTTGTAATTTTTTACAAACCTATGCATACAGATTGGAGCTCCAAATCCAATAGTTTGAGTACGAGAAAATCCAAAACCCAAACCTTCAGCTTCGTAGTGGTCGTATAAACATATAAAGGGGAGATATTTCTCATCACCAAATTTTTTAAACGCTTTCTGAACTCCACACTCTTGTATGTCCCAACCCCATTCAAAAGAATCTCCATCGCCCTCTACGAAATCCATTACCCAATCGTCTGGATAGCGCTTCATTTGGGTTTCTTCAGTTAATTTTTTTTGGTAGTCCATGTATACAAGATCGAAAGGGTATTGAGATGGATCTCTACCCGCCTTTTCTAAAGCTTCTTTTCTAAGTTTATGGGCTGCCATTACGTAGTTATAATGAAATTCCCCGATTTCTCTGAACGAAAATCCTATTTTTTCTAATGTGCGAAATATTGCGAGATCAGACATGCATTTAACAAGGACTAAAGTGGTAGGGTTCTTTTGTCCACCAATATAGGGAATATCAGGTAAAATTTTCTCAAATTCCGCTTTCATTTGACTAATTAGTTCTTCGGACTTCTTGTCATCAAATTTCGTGCAAAGTTCTTCATTTGCTAAGGTTAAACGCTCGTCAAAGCTTTTCATGAATTTTGATCTCTTTCTAACATAAAAATCTTCTACTATTTTTGCTACCATAATAATTATTTTAGGATCACACATTATAAACTATCACATTGAAGAGTGAAAAAATAGTGGATTCGACTGTTGGTGTTAATAGAAAGCGGGAGATCAGCGCATATATATTATTAATCTTAACCTCCGTTATCTGGGGAGGTACATGGCCTTTAGGTCGATGGTTAGTCTCAGAGGATGTTGGAGGAGCTACTATCCCTCCATTTATGATTGCGGTGATTCGGTATTTCCTAGTTGTAATTTGTTTTTTTCTTATTCTTAAATTCAAGGAAGGAACTTTAAATTGGCAGTTCGCTAAAGAGCACTGGAAGATATTAGCCTTAATGGGTCTGTTTTCGGTGACAATATATCAAGCGGGTTATTTAATAGGTGAACTTCTTACCAGTGCGAGCGATGCAAGTATAATGGTCGCAACAAATGCAGTCTGGGTAATTATTCTTTCAAGTTCTTTCTTAAAAACTGAGCGATTTGCATGGAGAAAAATGATTGGTTCGCTATTAGCATTCATAGCAGTAGTCATTGTCGTAGGGTTTTCTCCGAATGTAAATGTATCGAATCGAATTCTTGGGGATATTATGATACTACTAGCGGCATTGGCTTATGCGATTTATACGGTTATTTCTCGGTTTTTCTTAAATAAAACTCGCGAAAACGCTGAATCTTATCAACCAAGCTCTATCTGGATCATGACTTGGATTTCCCTATTTGGATTTTTGATAACCACTCCGATAGCATTAATTTTTAGTCCAGAGTTCTTAATTCCAGCAACTTATTTAACTATTCCCCCCCGTGTATGGATAGGCATCTCGTATCTAGCATTTATATCTACGATCGGAGCATACACCTTCTACTTAGAAGGAGTAAAGCGTTTAAATGCTAGTAGAGCAGCAATCTTTCAGGCATTGGTTCCCTTATTTGGAGTATTATTTTCTGCTCTCTTTCCATTTATCTTGCATTGGGATTATATAAAACATATCTGTTTTAATTAGAGTAAAAACTCTATAGCCAGTCTCTTCGTATAATTCTCTTTTAGCGCCCTCAGCAATAGTTTCCTTACTTTCAGGGGCTCCAGTAACTCCTTGCCAAACGCCCCCTCGGCTTATTATTCTTTTTAGCATTAAATACTCCCATTCATTATTAGTTTTTCTAACAGGATAGACTAATACTTGTATAGGAATTCTCACTTTTTTCACTAACACTTTTATTATTATTTTTATACTCGAGCTGTTTTACGATTTACTAAAATAATTCCTACTATCACTAATAATAAAGCAAATGGATAAACAAGGACATCGAATTCTTCTTGTAAAAAGAGAGCAGAAAATAATACTCCAAATAAGGGAACCAATGCCTGAAAGATTGCTGCTCTACTAGCATTTAAACGCTTTACTCCTTCTAAGTAG
>NMQN01000902.1 GCA_003575245.1 Candidatus Atribacteria bacterium 1244-E10-H5-B2
GCTTGAAGTTCACAGAAGGAGGTCGTGAATATGCTAGCACAGTTGGAGAAAGATTCTAACCAGGGCGATCTTCAACTTAAAAATGAAGACCCCTTTGAGGGATTATTTAAAAAAGCGGTAGGTGCAATCAGTAGAAGATATAGAGCAGGCACTATTGAATATATCAGAGAACACCATAGGAGCCTTTACGAGCAGACCGATCAGGCAGAAGACCGACTTAATGAAGTTTGGAAAGCAGGGCTTAAAGGGGAGGCCACACTTGAAGAATTCAGGGGAACCTTAATAAAGTGGTATTCACTTCATATTAAAGGAATCGAGATCTGTAAAGACCTAACCAGGAGAGACAGATAACTACAAGCTAAATAGTAATAAATTATTACAAGCAATCAGGTGGATATATGGGGGTTGTATCGCAGGAAGAAAATCACTCTATACAGGAAAGCCTTTATTTATAGCCAGAAATTGATTGCTTTTAATTCAAGCCAGGCCAAAAAGCAAGAAATTGTTACAGGGAAGCAGGATTATTCAGGATTAGCGGGGATTTACACAGGGGTCAGGTAGCTAAGTAGCCTTTATTTGTAGCCAGAAACTTGCTATCATAGCTTATAAGATTAGAGCTAATGTCAGATATTGGCCTAAAACAAGAGATAAAAGCCTTTATTTGGGTATATTAGGGTATGTAACTTACAAGGATATAGCTTGAAGACCCTTATACAGAAACAAAGATTGATTGTTTTTAATTTATGAATGGAGAAGGGAGCAGAAGAGTTTTAATACACTCCTTACGCACGCGCGAATAGGAGTAAATTGAACAGGCTGTCAAAAATAATAGAAGAAGAGGAAAGAAGAGGAAGGAAGAGGAAGAGGAAAAGAAAGTAAGGTCATACGGCCTACGCTTTTGACTCCTGAGCTGAAAGCTAAGCTATTAAAGCTTTTAGAGGTGAATTTCTTTTTTAGGATTGTAGCTTTTAAGAAAAGATATAATGACAATGAATTTATGAATGGAAAGGGGAGCAGGAGAGTTTCCGTAACGATGTCACGCATGCGAGGCAGGAGTAAATTGAACAGTCTATTAAATTATCTAAATTCAATAATAGGGGGATTAAAAAATTATGATATTTTATACTAATTATCCATGTCTCGTGGTGAATAGCAAAATAGCGAATAGGATAATAGCCCGCTTTGACAAAGACGGGAAGTTTGAAACACATAACCCGGTTTTAATTGCAAAATTAAAAGAACACTTCAGAAACGATGGGATAGATTTTAAATCTTTAAGTTACTGGGACCTAAAGAAAATGGCTGAGGAAAAAGGGATAGAAACTCATAAAATTAAACAAGCTGATTTAATAAAGGCTTTAGAGGAATGTGAGAGATAACGGAGCCAAAAAGGGAATCAGGGAATCAGGGAATCAGAGATAAGGATTTCACTTGATAACCGATTATTTTTAGGTTAAGATAAATTTTAAGGAGAAGAAAAGACAGAATACGGGGAGTTGATAGGGGGAAATGCCCCCTATTTTTTTTTAGGTGATTAAATCCTGAAAGTTTACAAAAGTTTACTAATTAAAAAATAAATATAGGTGGTGTGATATAAAATGTCTAACAATAACGGGGGATCAATCAAAAGAACATTAAGGGAAAGAAAGTTTATAGAGGCCTATATTGAGAATTGCGGTAATGCGACAGAGGCATATTCAGTTATAAATCCTAATGTTAAAAGGGATTCGGCCAAAGAATTGGGTAAACGAATGGTGGCCAAAGTTGGCCTCTCAATCGTTGAGGTATTAGATAAGATGGGAATTACGGACCCGGTTATTAGTCAAAAGCTAATAGATGGGTTAAAGGCTACCAGAGAGACAGGAACGGGCAAAGATAAGAAAGAGATAGCGGATCATACCGCAATCGTTAAGTATCTCGATATGATTTTAAAATTAAAGGCTTCCTATCCTGCCGATAGGAGTAAACTTGAATTGACCGGTAAAGATGGCTTGCCACTTAAACCGGATATGGTCTATCTATTTGCTACACACTTGCACTATGATGAGGGATAGTGTTTAGTTAATCATAACAATATCAGGAGCCGGATATAGGAATCTATCAGTCAAAATAACTAAGTGAAGAAAGGGGATTCTGAATTATAATCATCGTGGCGGTGATAATCTATATAAAATTTTTTAAAAAAAAGGTAAATAAAGAGATGCTTAAAAGGGTTTAACCCAGAGGAATATTTTAGAAAGATAAATAAACTTGACATCCATCTAAAAATAAGTATAATAAAAATAAGAAGGAACGAGCCCGCTATCATCACTAGACCGAGATAAGCGGACCCGAAACAGAGCCTAAGTCCTTGTTTTCCTTGAGCTCTTAATTTATTATAACACAAATAGAGGAGAAACAATAGGGGGCTTGGCTTCTGTTAAGGAGTCAGGCCTTATTTATTAGGAGGCAAGAGAAAAAATGATAATTAATCCGATTAAAAAGAGGAGAAAAGAAAAGGGATTAACCCAGGTGGATTTGGCCCTCATGGTAGGAATTTCTCAGATGTATATTTCTCACTTTGAGACCGGGGGACTTGTCCCTTCCGAAAGCAATGTTAAAAAGATTACCGAGATTCTGGGCATCAGTCCAGAAACTTTAAATAAAGAACTGCATCAATTCTATGAAGCCAGAAAGAAAGAGTTGGAGAAGAAGATAGAGGAGGGTTAAGATAATGCCGAGATACCACTGTAAAAAGGATATGAATATTCTTGCAGAGTTTCAGAAAACCTAAAGGAGATTAAATATAGTTAAAAAATTCACCCCCAAACCCGATAAAAAGTTGGTAAAATGAGCAAAAATTAAAAAATAACTTTCCTAAACCCTGCAGTAGATAAGGGTTTCAAAGGGTGGGGTGAAGAATAAAATTGAGGTATTCTAAAAGCCTTGTAAGACAAAGGGGTTCGGAGTTTTCTGAAAGGCACTTCTGAAAAATATGGAGAAAAAATAAAAAAAAGAATGGAATTTAATAAAATTTTAAAGGAAGGAGTAATATTTGAAAAACGTAATTTTATTAACTATAGATACTTTAAGAAAAGATGTTTTAGGATGCTACGGGAGTATGAGTAGTTTAACTCCCTTTATTGATTCTTTGCAAGATAAATGTATAAAATTTACAAAAGCCCAATCTATTGGTCCCTATACCCAAGCTTCTTTTCCAGGAATCCTAACTTCTTCTTATTATTTAGAATATGGAAAACAAAAGAAGCTTTCCCCAAAAAGAACTTTAATTTCAGAAGTACTTAAAAAATCCGGAATTACTACCGCTGCTTTTCATTCTAATCCTTATCTTTGCAATTATTTTGGCTGGAATCGAGGTTGGGATATTTTTTATGATTCTATGCAAGATGAAGTAAGTGATAAGATGCCTTATATCAAAGGTGAAGGAATTAACCACAAAGTAGATGGATGGTTATCCTCCTATAGCAAAACAGGTGAATATAAACCATTCTTTTTGTGGACTCATTATATGGATGTTCATGAACCATATATTCCCGCAAGAAAATATATTGATATGATCGATTCTTCTATTAAATTAACTGAAGATGAAATGTATGATCTTTTTACAAATATTGTTTTAAAAAGGAAAATTGTTGATAAAAAGACCGTAAAACTCTTAAGAACTTTATATGATGCGGGGGTACGAGAAACTGACGATTATGTTAAGGAATTTTTTGCAATATTAGATAAAAATCACCTTTTAGAAGATTCTGTGATTATTATTACTGCCGATCATGGTGATGAGTTCGGTGAACACGGAGGTCTTTCCCATGATGGAAAGATGTATTCTGAGCTTATAGATATACCTTTAATGATTTATAATTATTCTAAAACTAAGAACGAGTTTTGTGATACTTTGGTAAGTAATATTGATATCCCGCCGACCATAATCCACCTTTTTAGCCTCAACCCATTAAAGTCTTTTGAAGGACAATCTCTTCTTCCTTTAAATGATTACCCATTTAAAGGTGTTTTTGGAGAAGCAATCGGCAAACATGGTAACCAAGAAAAAGAAAGTGATAAACCAATATATCTTTACTGGGAGGAAAATTTTAAAATAATATACCAAGAGGGGGAGAGGGGGGAAGATATATGGGAAATGTATAATCTTGTAGATGACCCGCAAGAGACGAATAATATCGTCGATATTTTGCCTCAAGTAGAAGTTATGAAAAGTAAATTAAAACCCCGAATAAAAAGATGGGAAAAAAAGTAATAAAGGAGGATTAAAATGAACAAAGAAACAAAAGGAAAAAATGCAGAATTAATAGAAAAATCAAAGCAAGTGGTGCGCGAAACTTTTGAAAAATACAATCCTGCAAAATGTGCTATTACCTGGACCGGTGGAAAAGATAGCACCACTGATTTATGGATTGTTCGCCAAGTATGCATGGAGGAAAACATTGATCTCCCCCAGGTTATTACTATCGATGAAGGTGATGCCTTCCCGGAGATAACTGATTTTTTAATCAGTATTTCTAAAAAGTGGCATATAGACCTAAAATGGTTGTGTAATTTTGATATGCTTAAATGTTGCCAAAGTCATTTAGGAAATGATATTCAGGTAAAGGATTTGGATGAACGTAATCAAGCTGAGTTAAAACGTATCGAATTTGAATTTAAATCATTTCCCTTTGAAGCAGAATCCTATGCTGGCAACCACCTGATGAAGACAGTAGTACTGAATAAATTTATCGAACAGAGTAAAACTGAATTGTTATTTATGGCCTTACGAAGAGATGAGCAAGCAGCAAGGAAAGAAGATGAATACTTTACCCATCATGAAGCTGGGCATCTGATGCCGGAACATACCAGGGTTTCTCCTATCCTACATTTTACCGAAAGAGATACCTGGGATAACACCCATTTACATAATCTTCCTTACTGTCCCCTCTATAAGATAGGCTATCGTTCTTTAGGAGCAAGGAGTAGTTCTAATCCGGGAGAAGTCGGTATCCCTGCCTGGGAACAGGATTTGGAAAATATACCCGAAAGAGCTGGTAGAAGACAAGATAAAGAAAAAGCAATGGAAAGATTAAGAAAGTTGGGGTACATGTAAACTTAAAGCACAACATAAAGGAGGAATAAATATGACAAAGAGAAATATTATAGTCATCAGTCTGGACGAAGTTCGTCCCGATCATTTGAGTTGTTATGGCTACCAAAGGATGAATACTCCAGCCATTGATCAGTTAGCTAAAGAAGGAGTAAGATTTGAAACATGTATTACTTCTGCTGATTTTACTCCCATTGCTATGGGTTCAGTAATTACTGGTAAATACCCTAATAAACATGGAATGAGAGATCCTTATTGTTATTTAACAGGTCCTTCTATTGCTGGAATATTAAAGGAGAATGGTTATAAGACGGCGGGATTTGTTGGTAACGGTTTATTATCAAAAAAACATGGCTTCTCTGAAGGGTTTGATTTTTTTAATGAGACATCTAAAGAAACAAGCTGGTTAGAAATACAATACCCTGGTGCTAAGAGTGATGAGATGTTCTATGAAGGGAATTACTGGGTAGAGGAATTCTTTAGATGGTTAAAGGATAATTACAAAGAGGATATCTTCATCTGGGGGCACCTTTATGAGACCCACGAAGGCTCTGAACACTCATTATTAAAAAAAGGGTTAATCAAAGAAGGGGAATTATCTCGATTTGGTTATTACGACGCTAAGATAAAAATGGCTGACGGGAAATTAATAGGTAGACTATTAGACACTTTAAATAAGTTATCTTTAGCTGATAATACAACCCTAGTAGTAATGAGTGACCATGGGACTAATTTAGGTGAACATCCGGCAAAAGATATCCCTTGGCGAAAAAAAGGGACCAGATATCCTCAACATACTACTATGTATGATCACGACCTAAAAGTAGCTATGATTATAAAAGGGAGAGACCTTCCTCAGGGAATAGCTATTAAAGGTATGGTACGTTCTATTGATTTAGTCCCTACTTTATTAGATTTAGTCGGGATTCCTGTTGATAGATATTTGTTCGATGGCCTGAGCCTATTACCACTAATTGAGGAAGATGGGGCAAGGGAAGAAGTTTACTCAGAAGATTTATTCGAACCTCGAGGTAAAGGAGCCTTACAATCTATTAGGACTAAAGATTTCAAGTTTATGAGGAATTTAACTTTAGGCACTGAAGAATATTATAATTTAAATAGTGATACTCAGGAGCAGGATAACATCGTAAGAGGAATTGATAAGGAAGTGCTAATCCATATAAGAAAGAAATTAAACACTTTTCTTAGGACAAGGGTTACATCTAGCAAAGAGTTTTCTCAAAAAGAAAAAGAAAGTGTTAATCAGAGGTTAAGGGCACTAGGATATATAGAATAAGACTGTTCCTAGATCAAATAGAGGAGGTGGTGCTAAATATTTAAAGGTACAGGATATTAGCTAAATCTTAATATTATTAGGAGGAAAGAAAATGAAAAAATTTATAGTAGTGTTGATAGTGGTTTGTTTTGTTTTATCAATAGGAAGTTTGGTAATTGGGGCTGAGGAGGAGTACCCCACTAAACCGATAAGGGGTATAATTTCTTTATCAGCTGGAGGGACGACAGATATTGTTGCTCGGACACTCGCCCCTTATATGGAAGAGTACCTAGGACAGCCTTTAGTCTTAATAAATATGCCTGGAGCAAATGGGACACTTGCGGTTGCAGATGTTGCAAAAAGGGAACCCGATGGCTATATCTTTGGATGGTGTAATCTACCTACACTGGTAATCCATAGTCAGTTGAGAGACCTACCTTATGATGCGAAAGAACTTGAATATGTAGCTTCTCCAATGCCTTATGAATACATGGTCCTCGTTAGGGATGATGCCCCTTGGAAAACTTGGGAAGATTTTATTAAATATGCCAAAGAGCATCCACGGATGATAGTATATGGCACCCCAGGTCTAGGCTCGACCAATCATTTATCCTTTGTGTATGTAGCTATGAAAGAAGATATTGAGTGGAATGCTATACCGTTTAAGGGGAATCCAGAATCGATTGCAGCATTACTTGGAGGACATATCGATGCTTGCAATACTTCTACTACAGCAGCAGTTTCAGCACTCCAATCAGGAGAGGTTAGACCATTGATAGTGATGAGTAATAATAGGTTGAACCTATGTCCAGATACACCAACAATTTTAGAGAAAGGGTACGATTTTTACCAATATTCTTGTATGGGGGCAATATTTCCACCTGGTACACCAAAACATATAAGGACTAAACTTGAAGAAGCAATTGGATATGCCTGTAGTAAACAAGAAGTTAAAGAAAAGGCCGAAAAAAGCCTATTTGTAACCATCGCCTTTAAAAATGGAGCTGAATATCGAGAATTAGCAGAGCAGTATTATAAGGTTTGGGGTGATGTCTTAGAACAAGTAGGGATGTTGAAGAAGTAGAGACGGCAATATCTTAAATTTGTTGGAGAAGTGGTACTTCTGTTATAGTATTGCTCCTCCAACAATAGTTTTTATTTGGGGGTTTTAGGAATTTGTCTTATTTTTGATAGAGCGGAGGCCGGAGGCCCATTAAATAAAAATATAAGTAAATGGGGTAATATAAATGAAAATTAGAAGGGAAACAAAAATCGCCTCTGGTTTAATAGTTTTTTGTTTATTCAATTATTTTTACTTGATACCTTCTCAGGTTATCAATCAGGGATCAATCCCAACGTATCCACTTATCGTGAATACTTTAATTTTATTTTTTTCAGTAGGATATTTTTTCCAAAGTATATTCCAAAAAATTATTAAAGATGGAGATGGTCAAAAAAATAAGGGTTTTAAAACAGTAATGAAACCCGTATGGAGGGCTGTTGTTTTAATAATTTTTATAGGTATTTGGGTATCAGCACTTGATTACCTTGGTTTTCTATTATCAACAGTAGTACTTTTAATAGGAAGTATTATTTTATTTGGCTCACGCAATTATACTAAAACAATTATAATATCAATTATATTCCCCATATTTGTGTATTTCCTTTTTAGGGGTGTGTTAAAAACGACTTTACCGGAAGGTCTTTTAGAGGGTATATTAGAAAGGATAATCTTTGGTTAATATTTAGGAGATTCTATAATGGCTGATTTTATAACTAATTTAATTGGTGGGATCAATTATGCTTTCAATTTTACAAATATTTTAGGGATTTTAGGTGGGTATCTTATAGGGGTAATTGTTGGTGCTACACCAGGACTTACTTCAGTGATGGCCATTGTTTTATTACTCCCTTTTACTTATACTTTAAGTCCTCTATTTGCAATAGCGAGCTTAATGGGTTGTTATAAAGGAGGAGTTTATGGTGGTTCTATCACTGCAATATTATTTAATATCCCTGGGACCCCCATGGCAGCGGCAACGGCTTTAGATGGCCACCCCATGAAATTACAAGGGAAAGGGTTGAGGGCTTTAGAAATGGCCCTTTTTGCATCAGTTATAGGAGGGACTTTTAGTAATTTTTTATTACTATTTACAGCACCACCTTTAGCCCGTATAGCTTTGAAATTTGGTCCTGCCGAAGTTGCAGCTTTAATATTTTTTTCACTAACAGTGGTTGCTAGTCTTATGGGGAATACCCCTTTAGAAATATGGAAAGGTTTAGTTTCATTAGGAGGAGGACTATCTCTTGCTATGATTGGATTGGATATGATGACTACTACGAGGAGATATGGGTTTGGAATAGTTGAATTAGATGGTGGGATAAATTTCGTTACAGCCATAGTTGGCTTATTAGCTTTATCTGAAGTATTAATCCAGACTGAGAAAATAGCAAATTTAAAATCGTATAATTTTAAAGATGAGATACAGTCATCTGAGAAACTTACATGGAGGACCAGGATAAGCGATATTAAAATATGTGCCATAGATATTTTGAGGTCATCACTTGTGGGATCATTTATAGGAGCCCTCCCAGGCCTTGGCGCTACAACTGCTTCTTTTATGAGTTATGGTGAAGCAAAGAGGGCTTCTAAGCACCCAGAGACTTTTGGTAAGGGGGAGATAAGGGGAGTGGCTGCCCCTGAAGCAGGCAATAATGCCGTGTGTGCAGCTAGTTTAATCCCTTTAGTCACATTGGGTATCCCGGGGAGTATAGTAGCTGCCGCTTTATTTGGTGCTTTTATGATACAAGGGATGATGCCTGGACCCATGCTTATGCGGACACACCCTGAAGTACTCTATGGCTTATTCTTTTTAATGATACTTACTGATATATTAGGAGGGGCTTTTGTGGCATACCCATTTATACGTGTATCTACACGTTTACTTAGGAGGGTAGATTATACTATACTTTTCCCAATTGTTATAGTACTTTGTGGTATAGGGACATACGGGATAAACTTTAGTATATTTGATATTAAAGTTACATTATTTTTAGGGGTACTGGGATATATAATGAGGAAGACTGGGTTTACCGTCCCTGTATTTTTATTAGCTTTTATTTTAGGACCTTTCCTCGAGCGTAATCTGAGGACTGCACTTCTTATCTCCCAAGGTAGTCTACTTATATTCTTAAAAAGTCCAATTGCAATGGTCCTATTAAGTTTAGGTGTAGTTTCGCTCATTTTTTCTTTTAGGAAAAAATTGAAAAGAAAAAAAGGGACTATATAAATTTTGAATCTTTATTAAGGGAGGGACTAAAAATGAGAAATATAGGACATGGTGGTAAAGAAATCGTAGAGAGGGTATTACCGCCCATAGAAGCAAAGGAACGAATTAGAGGATTAAAACAAATAGAAGTTACTGATCGGGTAGCTAGAGAATGCATTGATCTAGCTTATGGCTTCTTTACACCCTTACAGGGTTTTATGGGAAAAGCAGATGTAGGATCGGTCTGCGAGAAAATGACCTTAACAGATGGCACGCTTTGGCCTATCCCTATTGTATTTGATATTGCCGAAGAGGACATTAAACAAAAGGAGATAAAAGAAAAAGATACTATCCTTCTTGCTTACAATGGTCATATTCTAGCGATATTAGAAATAGAAGAGATATTTAAATACGATAAGTTGAAAATTGAACAGGTTGTCTTAGGCACAACTGATTTAGAACATCCGGGAGTAAAAATGTATAATGAGTTAAAAGATACTTTTATCGGTGG
This sequence comes from Candidatus Atribacteria bacterium 1244-E10-H5-B2, assembly GCA_003575245.1. The sequence continues at coordinate 10,152 of NMQN01000902.1, forward strand.
AAAAATTACTATGATAAATATTCCTAAATTTAATCCTCCCTTTGATAAATTTTGGTATCCCCCACTCCAATTGAGAGAAAAATTTGCCAATAAGGGCTGGGAAAGAATAGTTGCCCATCAAACCAGAAATGTGCCTCATACTGGTCATGAATGGCTAATGAAAGGTGCCTGGTTTTCTACTAATGGAGATCTTCCGGTAGAAAAGTTAACAACTGGGATATTGGTTAGTTGTATAATTGGGCCAAAACGCATTGGCGATTATATAGATGAAGCTATCATTTTAGGTCATCAAAAATTATATGATGCTAAATATTTTAGAGATAGTATTCATATAGTATCTTTTGTACTGTGGGATATGCGTTATGCTGGACCAAAGGAAGCCATTCTCCATGCTATTATTAGAACTAATTTAGGATGCACTCACCATATGTTTGGCAGAGACCATGCCGGAGTAGGTTCTTATTATGACCCTTATGATGCCCATCGTATATTTGATCAGATTCCTAAAGGTAGCTTAAATATTAAACCAGTTCGTATATTAGAGTGGTGGTACTGCCCGATATGTGGAGAAGTAACCTATTCCGGTTTATGTGGACACACCAAAGAAAGACAACCCTTTAGCGGCACTATGATCAGAAGCATGATACAAGATAAAGTAAAACCCACCAAACTTATTATGAGACCGGAAGTCTTTGATTCGGTAATGGAAAATGCAGATAAATATGGTTTTGGTTCTCCATTCTGTACCGAAGAATACTTAGCCAAAAGGCAACCAGTCTTTGAACTATCCTAATTATTAAAAAAATGATAATTAAATATATTTAACTAAATTTAAAGGAGGGTAAAATGGGAGATAAAAGTTCTATTAATATTTGGATTAATGAAGAGAGAGATGAGATGCTTCGACAGGCAGGCTTATCCCATTTAGCAAAAGAAGCATTAGCCGGGATGAAAGTATTACAATTATATTGCACCGAAGAACAGAAAGATAAAATATTGAAGCGTTATCCTACAGCAAAATACGATAGCGCTACTACTAAAAGTATTGAATTGCTTCCTCCTAAAGCAAAGGATAAAATGTTTGATTTAGTAATTGAAAAGAAGACTATAGAAGTTATAGATGAATTTTTAAATAGTATAGTGAATTAAAATAAAAATATTGGGCAATAACAATTTGAATTAATTCAGTTAATTTAAAAATAAATTACAAAATTAAAGAAAATTAGCATAGCAATAAACTTTATTGATTCAAATAATAGATATCTATTTTAATGGAAATTTAAAAAATTATAAAAACAACAATTATTCGAGAATAATAAATGAATCAAGAATTACCTATTAAAAATTACAATACACTTTGTATGGATAGTAAGATGCTCTGGTTATTCATAGGAGTTGCCATCTTTGCCTTTATCGCTTTTTTTCTTCCTGTTCCTGAAAGTCTAAAAAAAGTTGTGCAAGAATATGGTTTTGCCGATAATATGATAAAAACAGGAGTAGCCAGCAGTATTTCTCAAGCCGCCTGGAAGGCAAAATTGGTTTTAGGGATAATTCCTATGGTTACCATATTTTTTTGTACCGAAGCTATACCTATAGGATTAGTCGGTATCCTTATGCCTTTTCTGGCTTACTTTTTTTACTTACTTCCCAAGGCAGAGATAGGTAAAACCTTCTGTGGAGATGCCCCTCTTTTTCTTTTAGGTGTTTTGGCTATGGGGGTGGTAGTAACCGAAGTTGGTTTACACAAACGTTTAGCCAGCTGGATTTTAGGATGGGTGAAGGGATTTAAATTTCCCCTTTTTGTAATTGCTATCTCTATGTCCGTCTTAGGTTCATTTGTATCTGCTCATGCTATTGCCGCCTTTATGACTCCGGTTATGGTTATTATCTATGCCGGGGCTCTAAAAGGGGCAAATGATAAAGGATTACAGATAAAAGAAGATCCTCAGCTGGCCAAACTACTTCTTCTTACCCTTTGTTTTGCTCTTAATGTGGGTGGAGTTGGCTCACCGGCAGCAGGTGGTCGTAATGCTATTATGATGGGTTTCTT
>NMQN01000735.1 GCA_003575245.1 Candidatus Atribacteria bacterium 1244-E10-H5-B2
CGCAAGCTTTGGATGTAGGTACTAAATTAGAAGGAGCAGGAGATATTTATCATGTAGACAATCTGGGCGTAGGCAAGTTGTTAGCAGAGATAAAAGGAGAAAGTCAGCAAGAATTTATGGAAAAAACCATTTATTCTACAAAAAATAACAAAGAGAAGAAAATAAACGAAACATTATTAGAAACTTTAAAAGTCTTTTTTGATAATAATTTAAGTATTTCAAAAACCGCCCAAGTTATCTATGTACATCGTAATACTTTGCTTTATAGATTAAGAAGAGTTAAAGAGATAACAGGTTTAGACCCAAAAAAGTTTGATGATGCAATTCAGTTGAGGATAGCTTTAAAAATGAGGGTATACCAAGGAAGTAATTAGTTTAAATAATCTTAAGTTGTACTAATTACTATAAAATTCATTCTGCAGAAAAAAAAGTGATTTAAAATTCTCTTTAAATATAGAGGAGATTAGGCTATAATTAAAATGTTTCATTTAGATTTTTGATGAGGCAATTCGTCTGCTTGATTAAGGATAATTAAAGTAGTAAAATTATTGGTGTAGTATATTGACACGAAATCTGTACTCACGTTAGCCAAGGGGATATTGGACGGATTAAAAGACCTTTGTATTTTAGAGGTAAATGAAAATGGCAAAAAGTACAATTTCAAGCTTCACCTAGAGTCGTGTATAAACGAAGTATTTTGCAAAATATACCAATTTTGGGAGTATAAACGAAGTAATTCGTTATCTACAATTGCACGTCAAAAAAGGAGAAAAGAAAAGTGAAAACACCTGAAATTAAAAATCAATGTTTACTTGCTGAATTTAATCAATTAAGTGAAGACAACAGGAAAGATGGCGACTCTATTTCTCAATGGCGTTTTTCGATGCTTCCCTTTTCAGTTGTTTTGTATAGCTTTGCAATAAGCGAGGAAAATCCTTATATCTCATTGTTTGGACTTTTAATGTCATCTATTGCGATAGATCAATGCATGCGTCGACTGAGAGATATGATTAAACGTGAATGCTATATTATGGTTTTTATTGAAAGTGAAATGCCATTTTTACGCTGGCAACGGGTTAAAGACTTCGATCTATTTTTAAATAAGAAAACCCCAAAATATACAAGTGTTCTTTATTTTAGTTGCTTGGGTTTGGTGGGTTTAATTATTTCTGGTTTATTTTGGGAAAAGTTCAGGTACGGATGGCAGGAATTTTTGTTTTTGGGATTATTTACTTTAGGAATACTCTTTTGGGAAACAAGAAAGTATATTTACATGCCACTTATAAAAAAGGAATTGGTTGAAAATTATCAGAAGAAAAAACGAACAATGATGAGTAAATAATAAAAGAAAACATTAGTGAATTTTATACAGTTCAATTATTTTTTATTTAAATGAAACATATTTTTCTATAACAAAATGAGGGGTAGACAATTCATAATAAAAATATAATGAAATTTTGATTTTCGGCAGCCCTTGTTTCATTAGGCTAAATGCAAACTTCAAGTGAAATAGAAGGAGAAATTATCTATGATGACATAACGAGAGCAAACAAATAGTCCCCATAATATATGTATTTGGCGACCAATTTCCAACTGCAAAGATTGTCTCCTGAATGGACATTTAAATTACCATTTCAAGCTGGAAAATCTAACTCCGTTTTATGGCTTTATTTTTACTCTGTGCAATTCCAGTTTTTATAGATGACATTAGTCAGTTATGGCTGGTATCTTATAGAGTGGGTTAGTTTTATGATCTTCTTCTTTTACTTTCCAGCCAGGATGAAAAATTAATATTCTTTGTAGTAATTGCCCCTATTATGTTGAAAAACCGCTTTGCAGATGGTGCTATAATTTTTGATACTCGGGAAATTGATCGCCGGGTTGACTATCTTGTGGAAAGGAAGATTCCTTTTGTTATTGTCGGCAGAGATAATGTCTATGGAGCTACCTCTTTTGTTAACCTTGATAATGTTAAAGCGGGTTATTTAGGAGCTGAACATCTTATCAAAAAAGGGAATAGGTCTATTCGATTTTTTTTGGGGGATGAAAATTTTACGGTAAACCAGGATAGAGCAAAAGGATTTATTCAAGCTTTTAATGATTACCATATCAAGAGTGAATTAAGGCATATTGAGTATGGAATTATGAACCCCAAATTTGCTTATGAAAAGATGAAGAATATTTTAGAAGAAGAAATCCCTGATGCCCTTTTTGTTTTCGGTGACCAGAGGGCAATAGGAGTTTATCATGCTATTCAGGAAAAAGGACTAAAAATACCCCAGGATATTGCGGTGCTCGGAATTGATAATATTCCATTATCAGAATACTATTACCCAGCCCTGACAACGATTAGCCAGTCTGTAAGAAAGATGGCAAAAGGGGCAATAGAAATTTTAGATCAACAGTTAAAAGATCCCGAGAATCATAAAAGTCAAAGAATTATTTTCCAACCAAAATTAATTATCAGAAACTCTACATAAAATGGGAATTTTATTAAATATTATGGTTATTTCCCAAAAAGCCAAGAATATTTTCAACAGATTATATCTCGTATTGCGTATCGCGTTGGAAATAAGATTAGTTATAATTATGTTGTAGGGGCACAATGAATTGTGCCCTCGCTATATTATTAACTAATTTCTCCTGTGGGCACGATGCATCGTGCCCCTACATTACTATTTTGTGTACTTTTTGGGTTACAATCATATTATATTTATTCTAAGAAAATATGTAGGAGAAGTTTCGTAGTATGTCAATATCAAAAAAAATCGAGAAATAATTGAAGAAAAACTAACCTTTATTTATGGAGAAAAAAGAAGCAAAAAAATAATTATCGAAATTGAAAAATTGCTTAAAAAATATTCCAAAAATATTTCTTTTCAAAATAAGAAAAAAATATTTTTAAATGAAAAAGACGTTGTTTTAATTACCTATGGAAATAATATTCAAGTAACCAACCAAAACCCTCTGCAATCTTTATTTAAATTTTCCGATAAATATCTTGACCAGGCAATAAGTATTATTCATATACTACCATTTTATCCTTACTCTTCTGATGATGGATTTTCGGTTATAGATTATAAAAAAGTTAATCCGGCTTTAGGGGAATGGAAAGATATTGAGGATATAGGTCAAAGATTCAATTTAATGTTTGACTTGGTAGCCAATCATATTTCCTCTGAAAGTATATGGTTTAAAGAATATCTAAAAGGCAACCCCAAATATGATAACTATTTTATTAGTGTTGATAAAGATGCCGATCTATCTTCAGTTACCAGGGCAAGAACCCATCCATTATTAACACAATTTAAAAGAAAAGGGGAAGAAATTTATCTTTGGACGACTTATGGCTCGGACCAGATAGACATTAATTTCGCCAATGAAAATGTACTACTGGAGATCATCGATGTAATATTATTTTATGCCAGTAAAAGAGCCAGAGTTATTCGCCTGGATGCCATCGGTCATATCTGGAAAAAATTAAAGACAAGTTGTATTAACTTAAAAGAAACGCACTATATAATTCAATTAATTAGAACTATTCTTAATGAAATTTTTCCTGATACAATATTGCTTACACAGACAAATGTACCACACAAAGAAAATATTAGTTATTTTGGTAATGGCTATAATGAAGTCCAATTGGTATATCAATTTGCCCTCCCCTTATTAGTATTACATACCTTCTACACTGGTGATGCCTCCCGCCTTCTTGAATGGGCATCCCGCCTCAAGAATGTTTCTGATAAAGCAACTTTCTTTAATGTACTTGCTACCCATGATGGTCTGGGAGTTGTTCCGGTTAAAGCTATTTTAACAGACAAAGAAATAATAGATATTGCAGATAATATAAAAGAAAGAGGGGGATATATATCTTATAAAATTTTAGAAAATGGGGTTAAAAAACCATACGAAATGAATATTACCTATTATAGTGCCATTGCCGATTCTAAAAATACTGAAGAATTAAATATAAAGAAATTTATAGCTTCTCAAGCAATAATATTATCTTTATTAGGTATTCCGGGAATCTATATCCACAGTCTGTTCGGAACGGAAAACTATCTGGAAGGAGTAGAGAAAACAGGTCAGAAAAGAACTATTAATCGAAAAAAATTTCAATACAATAAATTAGAAGAGGATTTAGCAAATTCGGATTCCAGAGAACATAAAATATTTACAAAGCTCATGAAATTAATTCATAAAAGAAAATCTGAAAAAGCCTTTCATCCTAATGGAAAACAAGAAGTATTATTTTTGAAGAAAGGAATATTTTCTTTATTACGGACTTCTCCGGACGGCAAGGAAAAAATAATAGCATTACATAATGTCACAGACAATATACAGAAATTTTATTTAATAAAAAATCAGTACGGTTTAAACAAAAAAGAATATTTTGATATAATTTCTGAGAAAATAATAGATATAGAAAAAATATCCCTAAAACCATATCAAATTATGTGGTTAAAGATTTTTTAAATAATTAACTTGAAAGGAAGATAATTAAATGATAAAACTAAAAAGACTATCAAATCAACCCATCTTATTACCCAAAAGAGAACATCCCTGGGAAGCAACTGCAGTATTTAACTGTGCCGCAATGTATGATAATGGTTTGGTGCATATGATCTACCGAGCTACCGATATTGCGCCCAATGGCAAAGAAGGACCCTATATTAATCGTCTTGGTTATGCAGTAAGCAAAGATGGTATTCACTTCAACCGATTAGAACAACCAATTTTATCCAATAATGTAGAACAAGAGGCTCGGGGACCAGAAGACCCCCGGGTAGTTAAAATAGGCGATACCTTCTATATGATGTATACCGGATATAGGGGTAGATCTTTGAAAGATTACAGAATATGTCTGGCAACTTCCAAAAACCTTATAGACTGGAAGAGACAAAGCATAGTCCTTGATGAACCCAACAAAGATGCCTCTCTATTCCCCGAAAAAATCAACGGCAAATATGTAATGTTCCACCGCAGAGAACCGGATATCTGGATAGCCTATTCTTCCGACCTTAAAACCTGGTATGACCATAAGATTATAATGAAGCCCCTACCCGATTCCGATTGGGAATATAATAAAATAGGGATAGCCGGACCTCCCATCAAAACGAAGCAAGGTTGGTTCTTAATATACCACGGCACAAGTAATGAGAAAGGATATTGCCTGGGAGCAGCTTTGCTTGATTTAAATGACCCTTCAAAGGTTCTGGCCAGACAGACTGAACCAATATTAGAACCTGAGCTCGATTGGGAAATAAACGGCTATGTCCCCAAAGTAGTATTTAGTTGTGGACAAGCAGAGATTGGTGACAGAATCCTGGTCTATTATGGCGGAGCAGATACGGTAATCGGTGTTGCTGAGTTTAACAAGAAGTATATTAAATTCGATTAAAACCGTGTATTTTCCTCCCCCTTCTTCCCCCCCTCTTTTCTAAAAACTTGCACCTTGTACCTTGCAACTCGCATCTTGTAAAAAACTTTTCTTCCAAAAAAGAAGGATTTTTAAAACTTAAGAATCAGGGGGGACATTCTTCTTTTGGAAAATGGGGACTGGCTACTTTTTGATTTAAAAAGGTGCTGCTTGGGTTCAAGATGCAAATGCAACACTTAACTTTGGTATAATATACCGAAAGAAAGGAGTTGCATATGGCTCATTGTTATCAGTTAA
>NMQN01000757.1 GCA_003575245.1 Candidatus Atribacteria bacterium 1244-E10-H5-B2
TGATCGAGAAATTAGGCTTAGGGGAGCCCTTCAATGGTGGAAATTCTCATTATATTTCTAATGCCTATATAGAAATAGAGGACTCGGAACTTTCAAAACGAGAAGATGAGGAATTAAAGTTTTTAACCGGTTTGGCTGAAATGGATCAGGAAATTAAAGGACTGATAGAAAAAAATTAAATAAAAAAGGAGTTGATTAAAAATGTTAAATAAAGAGGAAATTTTAGAATTAAATGAACTGGTAGAGGAAATAATCGGGGATAAAGAGGATAATATTTCAATCGAGAAAAAAATCTCCGAAGAAGGGATAAAGGCCTTACATGAAGCCCTGTCCATGTTATCGAAATATCAAGAAGATTTTCCTGACGACCTGAGTAACGCACTAAAATTATTGGCCAAATATGCGGGATACGGCGCTTATGCCTCTGCTAAGCACCCGGTAAAAAAGGGAAACTTTCCCTCGATTGTTGAGGAACTTAAAAAGGCTGGGGGTAATATGGAGATAGCTTTGGAAAAACTGGAAGGTAGTTCGGATGATTCAGGTAAAAAATTCCCTTCTTTTAGTAAGTATTTAGAGACTGATAATGGAGGGGATGAAGAATAATGGAACTGGAAAAAAAACTGGCTATAGCCGAAGCTAAATTAGCCGAAACTGAACAAGAATTTGAGCGTTTAAAGGGTAACCTGGGGGGATCCCGTAAAAGAAAAGCCGATTTAATGGCCAGTATAATATTAGAACAAAATGAAAAGGATAAAAAAGAACTAGCCGATATGTCTAAAATTATGATAGGGCTGGAATCGGATATTAAAATTATGCCCGAGGTTATCCTTGCTTTGAAGGCTAAAATTGGGGACTATAAGGCCGAGATAGATAGAAAAAAGGCCGTTATTGCTCAAAAAGAGAAAGTAAAAGAGGAAAAAAAGTTACTGGAAATGTGCCGGGAATTCTATAAAAGCCTGGAAGAAACTAATCTTTTAAATGATAAATTAAAGGAAATGGAAAATCAGTTTAGGGCTAAATGGGGTAATCTCCCCGGTGGTAAAGGAATAACTATCGGGTCTGGTGATTCTTTAAAGGCTCTTTGGCAAACGGTGGAAAAAGAATTCCGGGGCGAGGGCCGGCAAACGATTCCCTTTCGGAATATGCCGGAATTCAGAATATAAAATCAATCCGTTCTCTAACATCTCCGGGTTGGGCGGTTCTCCTTAAAAACTCCTGAGGGCGGTGGATCTAACAAAAGGAGCTTTTGTAAACCGCTTTATTTTTTGATATCGGGTCGGGTTTTTAGAAATTTCCCAGGCCTGCATATTTTAGCCGGGGAAAGCGGAGCCTTAATTCTACTTTCCCCGGTGAAATTATATTTTTTTATAAAAGTCTGTCTCCCTTTTTTAATTCACGGTCCATTATAGAACGGCAAGCCGAAGCGGGAACGTGGGAGACAGTTTTTAACAGTGCGGGCCCGCTGGAATATGCCGTTCCCTATTCTTAAATGCCCGGGAGTTTGGTTCACCTCCAGCTCCCGGGTCTAAACTTGACTTATAATTGGGACAGGTATATAATAAATGCAAATAAATTTATTATAGAGGTGAGTATTATGAAAAGTAAAGTTGAAAGGGTATATCCGGGAAGAAAAATTAAGGATGTTAGGTTTTATGATGTCCCTACTCTGGTTAAATTGCTGGGGCTAACTAAAACCACTATTCGAAAATATCTAAGAATGGGAAGGATTCCTGGGGCGGTCCGGCTGGGCAGGAGATATTTTGTTAGTGCTAAAAACATTAATAAGTATCTGCATATCGAATAGGGGTGGTTGGATTGGAATTTATTAAAAATGGTGTATAATAATTAAAAGGGAGCGCAATCTCTCAAAAGTTTACGCTCCCTTTTAACAAGTTTTAAAGTCAGATCCCCCACTAATCTCCTATGTTGCTATATATTGTATAGCCCCAGGAGAGAGAAGCTTTTTTTATTATATGTTACTGGGGGTAAAATGTCAATTTTAGGCAGGTGGTTACTAAATGAGTATCTTGGGGGAACTGGAGATAACTGATAATAAAAAGCTGGTTTTATCTATCGGGGAGTTTAAGGGCTCCGAGAGAGTGGATCTTAGGCAATATATAAAAGTTGATAACGAGTATATTCCCACTAAAAAGGGGGTAAACTTCGATTCGGAATGGGTAGATAAATTTATAGAGATGACCGAAAAGTTAAAATATATATAGCAGGTGGATTTTCGATCCCCTGTTTAGCCTGGTGGGATTGGTGAGGGTCTATTGCCTCTCTTTAACCGATCCGACCGGGCTAAAGAAAGAGAGGCAAATATATGAAAGATATAAAGGATATCGAAAAAGAACGAAAAAAAATAACAGATTTTCTCGAATTAGAAATAAACAATTTCAAGGAAGGCGTATATTCAGAAGAATCGGGAAAGCCAGTAAAGGAAAATATGATAAAAGCATTGGCTAAATTGCCGAACCTTGAGAGGACTGTCTATAAATTAGAGATGATAGTAAATAATATATTCATTCATCTGGATTTAGAGACAGAATTGGATCTCGCTATCAGAGAGGCAAGGCACAAAATTATTTCTTCTAAAGACGCTACCGCTATAACTTCAAAATCTACCCACTACGAAATAGATCAAAAAAAATTAGATATGCTCCTAGAAAATGCAATCCCGGACAAGGGGTTTTTAAGAGACTATGTAAATGTCTTTTCAGAAGTAACCGACTGTCCTAAATCCTTTTTACTCTGGGGCGCTCTGGTGATGGTGGCCACTGTTTTAGGCAAAAATATGTATATAAAATATATTGCGGAAAAGATCCGTCCTAATATATGGTGCGTATTTCTGGCCGATAGCGGGAGCAGAAAGGGGACCGGAATCAACCTGGTAATCAATCTTTTAAGCAGGGTTGACATCGATCTGCTTCTCCCGACAGTAGCAAGTGAAGAAGGTTTGATCCGTGCTCTAGATACCAGTAAAAAATCCGGAAGGGATATCGGCTTTATACATTGGCAGGAATTTGCGACTATTTTAAGGGACTGGAAAAAACAAAATTCCTGGAAAACATCCAAAGAGTTTTTAATGAAGGTATACGACGGAGTAATTATCAAAAAACAATTAAGCAAAGAGGAATTCAACGTCAGGGATACTGCCATTAATTTTATAGGTGCCTGTATACCTATGAGTTTTAATAAATATTTTAATTTAGAGGATTTGGAATCCGGTTTTTTCGCCAGGGTATTTCTGATCTCAGTATTAGAAAATGAGAAATATTATCCCCTTCCCGGAGAGGTAAGCGATTTATCTCTCAATAGATTAGTAATAAAATTAAAAGAAATAGAAGATAGTTATGATAAGAGAAAAATGTCTTATGAGGCAATAGCCGATAAGTTTTCTATCTGGGCCAGGAGCAAAAGGAAGGAAAAAGAATCCAGTCATCTAAAGGCTTTTTATGCCCGAATCGAAACGTCCTGCCTTAAACTTTCTATGATTTACCACGCTTGTTTAGATGGAGAAAAAGGTAATGATATTATATCAGAAGAAGCCTTTGAATATGCCACTAAAGCAATGGATTTCCTTATTGCTTCCGGTCAGGTTATGGTGTCCGAGCATATAGGGATAGGTGAAGAGCAAAGATTGACCAGGGAAGTTGAGGAATATATCAGGAAAAGGAAAAAGGTATTTAAAGCAGATATCTTTAAGAAGTTTAAACTGCAATGGAAAGTTTTATCTGATATTGAAAAAACCTTAATAGAGAAGGAATCTATTTATATTATGAATCTGAAACCTTTGCCTGGTAGCGGACCGGGAAGGTCAAAAGTGGTATACGTGGCTATTAATTAATTTCGACTGATATTAATTAATTAATTTTAAAATTAATTAACGGTTAAAATTAATTCAAGGGCAAAAAAAGCCTTATATACCAATGGTTACAATTTCGAGATAGGCAATTAATTTTATTTTTTTGCAATCCTAAGGGGTGGAAGAAAAAAAAAGGATTTTTAATCATCCCCTATGTATCTATAATCTAATGATATATATATATTTATTATATATAAGTATTACATACCAACGGTTACAGAGGCGAGAATTAATTTTAATTAATTTTAGGATATAAAATCAATTCACGAAAGCGTTGATATATAAGGAGTCAAAAATAATAAATTTTAAAAAGGAAGTGATCTTATGCTAATTAACAAAGAAAGCGAAAAACATATTCGGAATCTTGCCAGGTGTTTCAATCGGCTTAATAAACCTTTTAAAGATCTCGGATATGTCTTTACTCTTTCGGAACTACTAAAGACTGAGGTTCTATCTCAGGCTGAAAAGGATAGTATCTTTTCCGATGTGATGGGCGAAATCTCCCAGCTCTTATCTGAATTGGGAATAGACTATAAAGATTATCCGGGCGGATATGAAGATTGGGAAACAGTAACCTTATACCAATTTAATTTAGAAAAAGCAAAAAAAGGCGGTGATAAAAATAATGGTTCCTGAAAGAATAAAATTCCTGGATCGATTCGATAAATTTTACCAGGTAACGATTAATGCGGTTAAAGAGGATAAGATTAACGAGAGAGATTTTTATATAATTATCGGTGCTAAAACTAAGAGTATGGATCGGGAAAGACGAGAAGGATTAATTGAGTTAAATAAAGTGGCCAAATAGCCTATGCGGAATAGTAAAAATAAGTGGGAAAAGGCTGGGATTTTAGCGGAAAATGAAATCCCATTTTGTCGAGTATTTGTCGAGTATCTTTTGAGGCCTGGAGATAATCTGGTAAAATTCTTTATGATTTAACACAAGGGTCATTCTGTTAAATTAGAAAAGCTATATAAAATAAGGGTTACAGGATGGTTGAATATATTATAAAGTAATACTTGCTTTTTTATTATACTTATGTTAGAATAGGATAGGTATATAAAGTAAATAGAGAGGTGGTTAAATTGAATTTTGTGGAACCTATTCGGAATCCGAATCAGATAGTAAAAATCAAGGGGAATCTATACCGGAAGAAAAACCCCCGGGACTTTCTTTTATTCGTTTTAGCCATAAATACGGGGCTAAGAATCTCGGATATTCTCTCCCTCCAGGTAGAGGATGTCAAGGATCATAAAGGGGGTATAAAGGATTCGCTAAATGTCTTGGAGCAGAAGACCAAGAAGCGGAGGACTATACCCCTTAATAAACAAGCCCAAGAGGCTTTAGGCTATTACTTCAAGAAGACTGGTATATATGACCTCGACAGGTATCTGTTTATAAGTGAAAAGGCAGGAGATAACAAGCCTATCACCAGGGTCCGGGCCTGGCAGTTAATAAATGGATGGTGTAAAGATGTGGGCCTTGAATGCAAGGTCGGCGGTCATACCCTGAGGAAGACGTTTGCTTATCATCTCCGCAAGCAGGGAGTCAGTATCGAACGGATATCCGACTTGCTGGGCCATAAATCTATCCGGGTAACTTTCGCTTATATCGGCATAAATGACGACGAACGCAAGGAAGTTTTAAGTAAATTTGGCCTGTAAAGAATTTATAACGTTCAGCGAATTGAGGATAGCTTGGGGCACGGGTTGCTTAAAAGGAAGGTGATAATTATAAAAGGAAAATTGACTAAAGAGGAAAAAGAATATCTTAGAAGAACTGTAAAATTATTTATTAAATTTAAAGAGAC
>NMQN01000275.1 GCA_003575245.1 Candidatus Atribacteria bacterium 1244-E10-H5-B2
GTGAATATTGTGGCTTTAATGGTATTTCTTCCCATTCTGGGTTTTCACATTTACAAGGGCTTCCACTTGATTTTTGGTGTCCACATATTTTACATCTATAGTTGGAACGATGCCCAGTAATTGTTTTTTCCAACCCCTCACATCCTCTATTCCTTTCGGCCTTTGAACTTTTGGCGCAATAGAAAAAGCGGGAAACGCCACCTGAATCGTTATACCATTCCCTAAATCCTTTAAGTTTTGTTTTAGAATTTATAAAAGATTGTCCACGATAAATGTTTCCATTAGCATTATTATTTTGAGAGGACATTCCTTTTCTTTCCCCACTCTGCTCATCCAGCATATAACAAAGACATTCGGAGTTGGTATGAATTATTGCTTTGCCACTATATTGCATATCCTCCATTGGTGGTTTAGGCTTATTGCCACCAAAAGTATTTCCACCTGATTTATTTCTTATTGCTTTTCCGTCTTTTACTTTCCCTTCTTTCACCTCATCGCAAATACACTCTAATATTACATTGGCATGGTAACGACCTTTATTTAAATCATATAATGGTGTATTTTGACTATTTTTTTTATTTCCAATAAATCCTATTCCACTTGTTTTTTGAATTGTATTTTTGCTTCTTGCTCTATCTTCGTTTTTCAAATCTATTGATATCCTTCCCCCATCTATATTCAATCCTGCCACTCCCCACTTCAAAGCATTATTAGCATAACTGCCTTGATTAGGCTTCATGCAAACCAAGATCGGCTCGTAAGCTGGCTTTAGCCCATGTGATTTCCAGCCATCCCAGAGGATAGCATTTTTATCTGTTGGTTCTGTAATATAATCAGTTTTTCCAACTGTCCCACTTTCATATAAAGTATTCGATTTATCACATTTCTCTCTACTATTTGGATTTCTACCAGTTATATTTGGCTTTTTTCCGCTTTGTTTTTGAAGTTGCTTACCTATATCCGTTGCCTTCGGAAATCCACTCCCATAAAGCCACATAATACAGTCTTTTAGAATCCATCCAGCATCCTCAATTGCACAAGCCAACCTATGATAGGTTCTCGTGCCACCGAAGCATAATAGGGTTGCTCCTGGCTTGGCCACTCGGAGGGCTTCGGTAGCCCAGTTAAATACAAATTCATAATAATTTAATAAATCTTGTTTATGAAATCCTCTAAAAACTGGAAGTTGCTTAAATCCTTTTTTCTTATAAATATCTTCTCTTTGTATTTTTTGAAAATCAACAATTGTTCCACTATCCCATTGTTTTCTATTGCCAAATTTATCCCATTCCTTCCCCATAAACTCCAGCCCATAGGGTGGATCTGTTATTATAGTATCTATGCTATTACTGGGCATCTCCTTCATCACTTCAAGGCAATCGCCACATATTATTCTATTTATAAAATCTTCCGGATACTTCATTCAAAATATCTCCTGTTGAACTTTAGCTATTCTCTTATTCGCCATATCAATATATTCTTGTTTTATCTCAATACCGATAAATCTTTTTCTTTGTGTTAAAGCATATAGATTTTATACTGTTCTTTCTATCCTCGAGCCCTTACTCAATGTCGTAAAAACAAATTTGGAAGGAACATCGTTAGATCAGGAAAATAAGTTATCAAAAGAAGAGCACTTACCAAGGCCAGTAAAAAAGGCCAAATAGCTTCTGTTATTTCTTCAATCGATATCCGAGCAATCCTGCAGGCTACAAAAAGTGTTGGCCCCACCGGTGGTGTCGCTAAACCTATAGCAAGATTCACACACATAATCATGCCAAAATGAACTGGGTTTAAACCAATTTGTGTTACTACAGGAAGTAAAATAGGAACTAGGATAACACATGCTGCTGATATCTCCATAACACACCCTACTAGCAGAAGAAGTATATTTATAAAAAAAATTATTAATAGAGGATTATTTGATAAAGAAAGAAAAAAATGTGTTACTTGAAATGGTATATCGTTTATAATTAAAATAATAGAAAAAAATTTCGCTGCTGAAATAATAAATAAAACAATAGATGTTGTAACAGAAGCCCGAATACAAATTGAAGGTATCTTCTTAAATTTGAGTGTCTTTGTAATAAAGCCTAGTGCGGTACTATAAACTACTGCAACACAAGCAGCTTCAGTAGGAGTAAAAACCCCTCCCAGGATACCTCCTATTATTATTATTGGCATCAATAAAGCAGGAATTGCTTTCCAAAAAGCAGATGCCAACAATAACAAATTAAGAGTTTCTTCTATTTTAGGGAATTTATATTTTACTGCTTGGAAATAAGCAATAATAGCCATTGCGATTCCCATTATAATTCCTGGAATAATACCCGCTAAAAGTAGGGAAGATATCGATGTATTTGCAGCTACCCCATAAACCACCAGAATAATACTCGGAGGTATGATAGGACCAATGCATGATGAGGCAGCTGTAACCGCTGCACTATATTTAGCTGAATATCCTTCTTCTCCCATTGCAGGAATCATTATAGAACCTATAGCTGCTGTATCCGCGACCGCTGCTCCAGTGATACCTGCAAAAAATATACTAGTTAGTATATTAACCTGGGCTAATGCTCCTGGAATACGTCCAACTAAAACTTGAGCAAAATGGATCAATCTTTTTGACAATCCTGTTTCTGTCATTATTTCCCCTGCTAAAATAAAGAAAGGAATAGCCATTAAAGGAAAAGAGTCGATTCCAAAGAACATATATTCTGGAATAGCGTTTAGAGGCATGGTTCCTTGAATTCTAATTATTATAAGAGAGGTAAGGCCAATTACAAAAGCAATCGGTAAACCAATAATTAACAGGGAAAGAAATGTTAAAACAATTACAATAGCCATTTTTTTATACTTCTTTCAATACCACCTCATAGAGAAGTTAAAATTATTCCATGAGGTGGTATTTTAAAAATCTAATTATTCTACTGCATTAACCCATTTTTCGATAATTTCCTTACCAATAAATTTTTCCTGTTCCTCATATACACTCTTACATTGTGCACGGAAACGTACTAATTCTTGAGTACTAAGTTGGTTAATTTCCATATATTCAGCTAATTCTTGAAGTTGAGCTTTTTCATCGCGTTGAGCCTGTTCTCGTTGCCAGGTTATTACTTCTTTTGCAGTTTCCCTTAGGATCTCTTGATATTCTTGAGGTAAATTATAGAAAAAATCTTTATTGATAAAGTAAATGTTGGGATCATAAGTATGCCCTGTTAATGATAAATATTTTTGGACTTCATACAATTTAGCTCCATAGATATTAACTACAGGGTTTTCTTGAGCATCTACAACACCTTGCTGTAAAGCCATGTATAATTCAGCCCATGGAATTGGTGTTGGTAAAGCCTTCAGAGCTCTAAAAGTAGCTATAAATATGGGACTTTGCATCACCCTTACTTTTATTCCTTTAAGATCTTCCCACTTGTATACAGGTCTTACATTATTTGTAAGATGCCTAATTCCATTTTCAGGATATCCTAATCCAACAAACCCATAATCTTCAAGTTTTTCCAAAAGTTCAGTACCTAAAGAACTATCCAAAAGAGTGTACCATTGTTCACGACTTGTAAATAAGTAAGGTAAATTTAATACACCGAAAGCAGGTTCATAAGCTACAACCGGCGCGAGGGCTGCATCTACCATAGTTTGAGTCCCTATTCTAACCGCCTCTAATGCTTCACGACCGCCACCTAACACAGCCCCAATGTACAATTTAACCTCGATATCCCCATTGGTTCGATCCTCAACAAGTTCTGCAAATTTTTCTTCTGCTTTAGTCAAATTGTGCGTTGCAGGCATTGGGCCATTAAAGATGATTTTATACTTAGCTGCAAAAACATTGGAACTCAATAGAATGAGAATAATCAGCATACCTATTAAGCTAAAAAAAATCTTTTTATTTTTCATTTCAATTCTCCTTTTATTTTTAAATATAATTTATTCGTAAAATTCTTAGCCTACCATTCTACATAAATTCTTGCTAATTCATTTATTTTTTTATCATCCCCTTTTTATTTTTAAATATAATTTATTCATTTATTTTTTTATCACCCCCTTTTTATTGATTAGGATTTGCTTAAATTTTAAGTCTTTCTTTTCAATCGAGATCGCAACATCCTTTTCTATACCAGCAATTAAAGCTATCTGCTGGATAAACATCAAAAAACCACCTATAGGAATAGATATAAAAGGCCAGAACATAGAAATTCTTAGTGCAGGAGAAAGCTGGACTTTAACGTGAACAGCATGGACCCACCCCCACCAGATAAGATGTGCTAAAAAAATTAATATTAAGCCTTGTATTATATATATCATCCTCCTCTTAATTTGCTCGGGCAGAAACTTCAACAAAACTACCATACCTATATGTGCTTTTTGGCGTAATGCAATACTCGAACCTACAAAAGTGAGCCAAATCATAATGTATCGGGCTAATTCCTCGGTTCCGATTAATGGCATTTTAAGAAAATAACGGAAAAATACCTCAAAAGTTATAGTTGCCGTAAGGGCTAATATCAAAACAACTACAGAAATGCGAGCAAATTTGTCAGCATCGGAACTAACTCTAAAAATAATCTTTTTTATCTTCACGTTTACTTTAATCCTCTTATGCTTTTTCTTTTCTTTTCTTCCCAGGGATCCTTCATCTTATTTATCCCCCTCGATTACATAAACCTTTACCAGTCTCCGACCCCAAGCAATGGCTTCTTCATAAGTAGAAAAGCATAGATCTATTTTCCAGCCCTTGATTGCCGATCCCCGGTCATTACACTTGCCGACCCCATAACCTTCAATCCACACCCTTTGGCCCATGCGTAGAGGACCGTTTTTATCATCGCAGGCGACCGATCCTCTACCAGCCACGTCGCCTATGGCAGTGAAGCCATCATTAAAAGGATAAGTACACTCGGGCCCCGGGTAGTATCCGGTAGCCTCCAATATAAAATATTTTGGCTCTTTTGCCGGTACCGGCAAAGTATAAATAGCGTATAAAATTGAGATTAATATAATATATAAGACCAAATAAGTTAATCTATTAATGTTTTTCATATTTTTTTGCCTCTCTTCTTATGGGGCCTGACCCGGTTAAAGGTTAACCAAATTACAGCAGTCCTTACTTGACCATAATTTATAGTAACCGAGTCAGGCCCGGTTTATTTAAATAAGGTCATTCCCTATTTATTATTGATTCGGATTTTGATTTCATATATTAATTTATTAATAGTATTTTTAATATATTTTTCTTTTGAATATCTCTTAGCATAAAAGCCATTTTCGACATCTTCAATTACTTGTTCGATTGTAGTTTTAAAAACCTTTCTTAGCTGCTCTAACTTTTCTTCTTTCACCTTCTCACCCCCCTTTTACCAAGCCTCCGTTTAGGTCCTTATAACTGAGAGCCAAAGTCTGGGTTCTGGAAAACACTCAGTTCGACCTTGCGGAGGCTTGTTTTTATTTTTTCCCTTAAAATAAAAATAGCCAAAACAAAAAAGACCAGATACCAACAGGAGTATCGAGAACCTGTTGAAATGTCCAGTCTTATCATTTTGGCTATTTAATTTTATTTCTAAGTGATATAACATAAAAAACCCCAGACATCCTTAAATGTCCAGGGTTTTATTTGTTTCTGTTATAACAAGTGTTATATCCCATAATATATCTTATGT
>NMQN01000416.1 GCA_003575245.1 Candidatus Atribacteria bacterium 1244-E10-H5-B2
ACTATAATATATACTATATTGTTATACTTGTCAATACCCCTATAATAAATATTTTAATAATCTTTATAAATGGTCTACTATAAACCTATAGGATTAAACACTTTATTGCTTTATTGCCTATCATTAACTTATATAACAAAGGTAACTTGTGTTACATAGAGACTAAAGCCCTGGTTGAATAACCACAGGGAGCCACAGGTAAAAATAGAAGAATTTTTTTGTTTACCTTTTTAGCCTGATTTCGCCCCTTTAATTTTACATAATTTATCTGTTCACTTTTGCCTACCCTCTGGTGGCCATCCCTACATACGGGTTCCCTTCTTTTGGTACTGGTACCGCCATTATTAACTCCAACAATTCTTCTATATCCTCTTCGCCCAATTCATACCTATATCCTTTCAAAATTTCCCAAACAATTTTTCTGTATTCTACTTTTGTCAATTTTCTCACCTCACTTTTTTATTTAAGTTTTGCCTTTTCTGTCTTTAGTGTGGTTATGAAAGCAAATTCCGAAAATTATGAAGATTATAGCAACCCAACCCATCAATCCTAAAATGTAGAGAATTACCACTTCAATTCTCCTTTCCTTATTAGCTTAGTCTTTCAGCTATAACATTTACATATGGCAAATTATTCTTCTTCTTCCTTTTCCTTAATTAATTCTTTTGCCCTTGATCTTCCAACCTCTATGGCTGATAAATAATCATAATAGGCATCTTCCCCAAGCCACTTATCTATAAAATCTTGTAGCATTTTTCTCCCTAAATCAGGGACAATTACTATGGCGTTAGCTTCACATTTCCTGACCCCGTATTTGGCGATATATTCCCTTACGTGATAGATATTTTTCTTATAGAATTCATGGTGGGGACTACTCATATCTTTACCAGAGGCAGTTAGTAGATTATCTACCCAGGTGAGGTTATTATCTTGAATGAAGTTATAAGCCAATACGTTCAACTTTGAGATTTGCAGGTTCCCAACCAGTAAAAGTACTATATTTTTTAAACCAATCCTCTAAAACTTCACTTATATACAAACCTGGTGGGTCAAAATCACAACAGACTAATAGTACTGGTTCCTTGCCTTCTTCTTCTGCTAACTGGAAGTTCCTCGCCATTACTGCCTTTTGTTCTAAACTCCCCCAACCATGTAGATTCGCCATTGGTATTTTATATTTGTTACAAATATCCGAGAAGAGTGATTTTAGATCAACCTTTTCAACTAATAATTGGAGGTAGCAATCTTTATCTTCCCAAAAGCTTATACCATCATATCGCCAATAGGAAGAATGAAAATAACTTCCTGCAGTTTGCCACATATTATATTGACCTTCGACAAATTCTTCTACTGATTCACTTTCATCATTTTGTCCTTTAACTTCATGGCTTTCATCTTCCAGGATAAAACCCGGTTCCAAAAATCCGTAGTATCGGCACTCATTAATCCATATCTGTCCTCTTTCAAAATCACTTTTTTTCAAGCCAAACTGTTCCATAATATAGCACCAACCCCTTGCGCTCATCTGAAAATCTATCCCTCTTTGCATTTCCTTTAAGTCTTCTGAGAATGCCTGCAATGAATTTATGTATTCTTCTTCTGCTCCCTTTTTTTGACCGCCTTTCTTCCGCATAATCGGAAGTCGTATATCCATCATTTCACTCCTTTCTTATTTAGCACTTCAAATTTTAGATATCCATCCTTATGTCCCCTCTAAATTTTTTTCCCTTAACTAAGGATGGATTGATTTTCTTCTTTTTCAAGATGAAGCAACCTGGCACCCCGGGTACCCTCTAATTCTCTCTAAAGCTATTCTGGCCAATTCAGCAATCTTTAGCCTATCCCTTTTTAACTCTTCCGGGGTTCTATCGTCTTTTTTTGGTATATATCTCGGGTAAAAATCATCAGAACTATCTCCATTACCGCCATTATCGCTAATAACTGGCATATTTTTATTAGGATAATCGACCTTTAATATTTTTAATAAATAAGCCTTGCAATTTCTGATTCCCTGCCGGTTCCCTAAAGCCTTTAATTTATTTTTAACTTGCTCCGGGGTATAAGCTTTTAATAATCTCTCAACTTCCTGATCGCTAAAATTTAATTTCTTTAATTCCTTCTTAAGCGATCCATATTTAGTAAGCTCTTGCTCTTTAATATCTGCTGTAGTCTTTGTATTAAGAAGCAAAGTGGGATTCCCACTTTTCTTAGTAACGTGTGATTCCCACTTTACTAAGAAAAGGGAAGTTAATTTCTCAGTCAGATAATCAGCATTGATATCGTACCAAGTGACACCTTGCTTATCCTGGTAATAGATAATAAAGGCTTCTTCTTTTTTTATTTTATTTCTAGTTTTGCCCATTTTAAAGCCTATCCTCTTTATAGCGGTATCAAATTCCTCTCTGGTAAAGCACAATTCTTCAAGCCAGGAATCACCTTCACTATATAAAGCGTGATTGCATTTATCCTTAAACTTATAAAACTTCTTTCTACCCCCTTTTTTCCACCAGTATAAAACCTGCTGCAGAATGATCGTAGACAATACGCTACCAGTAATTTTATTCAATTTCGGCCGGTAAGGTACTAAAGTAACATCATCTGCAATAATCCCTATAACATCTAGTTTTGAATTTTCGGTCATTTAAATCACTTCCCTTCCTTTATTTGACTTTTTTATTAAGTTTTTATATAATATAAAAAATGCTATTAGGTTTTTTCTTTACCTCTTAGCCATTTTGCATAAATAAAAAGCCTTCGATCACTTTGCGGTGTCGGGGGTTTTTTATTTTTTTATATGGTAGCTAATTTTATAAAAGGCGAGACCGTTGTTTCGCCATCCGCCAAAATTGTCGAAGAGGTATCTAGTGGCTGTCCATCTATCCTCAAACTTGCTTTAAATGAAATCATATCAGATTTAAAGCCAAGGCTTGTATCGCTTTTTACAGAAATCCCTTCTCTTATTAACATCGCATACCTACTAAAATCAATTAATTGTAAATTCCCTGAATCGCCAAGTTTCGCGCAATGTTCCGTAAAAATTACCGGCCGAGAAAATAACCGCCAGACCCCAGAGACCTCATTAAACGCATGATACCAAGTCCCTCCAGTACCTATGGGGAGGTTTAGGCGTAATAATTCTCCTAAATTTGATAAACTCGATAGGAAAATGCTCTTATTAAAACTGGCTGGATGGATCCGAGAAATTAAATTGGTTACGTTATATACGTTCAATGTATCACTATCCTGGCCACTCTCTCCTGCAACTTCGATAACGCCATCACAATTAGTTATGGACAAAATTTTTCCTGCACCAGTCCCCGAATCTGTTAAGACACAAGAATCAATTTCGAAGGCTAAGGCTTTGGCAAAGATACCCGATAATAGGGTTTCGGTCTTCACCGCTGAATCTTCAACTAGCTCCTCAGAAATATCAACTAGGCAAGTGAGTTTATTGAGTTTTAGCACCAGTTGTCTGATCTTCACGTTGGTGGATTCGGTATAATCTGAGCCTTCTCCAGTCCAATAAGTATTTACCCCTGCGATATTACTGCTATGGTCATAATCCGAAAGAGCAGGGATGGTTAAAGTATTTCCCTTACCTTTACCGATGGAATAAATTTTGCATCTTTTCCTACAAATCTCCTCCTCAAGCATCATATCGATTATCTCATTTGAAAATTGGGAGGGCAAAAGGAATCCACCGGTTTCCCCGGTCCCTTCGACCATATCACGTTCTAAACGTTGTAATTTACTGTGGTCATTATTTTTCACGGCTTGGAGGACTTCGCCTAGTGAACTAAAGCCATTATCTACCCCTTCGCCGAACATATCTTTGGCTTTCCGGTTATAGCCAAAATTTGCTTTATCCTGTGTACCTTCAGCATCGGTAAAAGTGCCGAACATTTTATTTTTTACCGGCTTATTTAGCTTTTCAAACATTGCATCTTGATAAGGCTTCACTTCAGCTAAGACTTTTTTTTCAACCGTTTCGCCGATAATTTCTTTTATTTTGTCTAATGTAATACCCATAAAATTCACCTACTTTTTGATTGATTTAGCGATAATTCGCCGAATTATCAATCTCCGGAGATGAATTTTAACACCAACTAATTGTTCTTACGGTATTCGATATCACTATTTTGTTTTAAAAGATCTAAATTTGGGGGCAGTAGGCAAACACGCTAAAAAACTACTGCCCCCTTGTTCCCGTTTAAGACCTTCTATCTATCTCCAGGTCTCCCCTAATAGCTTAAAGATCTTTTAAAGGAAATGAACTATAGTTAGGAGCAAAGAATCCAGTTTATAGAGGGGATATTGTAAGACCCTCATTTCCCTGGGGGGGCACCCCTAACTTGACTCTGCCCCCTATTATACTTTCTGAAATTCTTTTTTAAGTTTAGTTCCCCGATATCGTAAATTCTCTATAACTTTTTTAGGTACTTTTTCATTTAATTGCTCGTTCTTTTTATCTATTTTGACTAAGTTTTTTTTTATGTTCCCCTCGAGATCGGCAATTATCTTTTGTTTTACTGCCATCTCTAGCCTTTTGATGTTCTCATCCATAGACTCTTTAATTGCCTGATTTATAACCTCTAGTACCACCTTTTCCGGCTTATCAAATATATTGCCTTTATTTAAATAATTGTTTAGAATCCTTTTATCTACATACCACTTTTGCCCTATTTTTTCACCTTTAATTGTTCCATCTCTCAAGATTCGGCAAACACTTATATAGGTTAAACCAAGTATACTTTGAAGGTCTGTTGCGTCAAATTTATTTCTTATTTTGCTTGATTTTCTCATTAACAAACACCTCCTTTATGCTTTATTATAAATTTATGACTACATTATATACCCATTATTTTATATGTCAAATTTGATTGTAGCGTTCCGGCAATAAGTGGCTCCTATCTATTTCATCATCAAAATCATCATCGCTTTCGATCCACCTACGCCTCTGTTCTTCCCTCGCTTCCTTAGATGTCATATGGTCCGGTTCGTCTAGCCACCTAACCCGAGCTCCTCCGGTGTCCAAATTCACCGCCTTGATACAAGCCATGGCCAGGCTAACTGCCAGGTCTATCCGATCACTTTGTTTGGATTTGATAAGTCGAAAACCCCGAGCTGATTCTTTGGCGATACTTTTTAGGATATGATCCCTGACCTCCCTATCCCGGTATGCTACTAAATTACGCCCTTTGATTAGGCTATAAAGGTTTTCTCCTGCCTCTATCAGCCTGTCGCTGGTCTGCGGAAATTCGACCATTTTTAGCCCCAATTTCGCTAGGCTTACGCCACTCCTGTGAAATTGATAGGGGTCATAATTAAAAGAAACTACATTATATATTTTATGCGATTCCTTCAAATATGCTTCAACGGTCTCCTCAATATCAATCTTATGTGTCTTCGTGGGTACCCAACACTTATGCAGACCAAGAACAACCCGACCGCCTTCCCGGTATACCCCTACAACCGAGCTACTATCATGTGCGTAGCCAATATCAACCCCGATACTTAGCTGACCTTTGAAGCCTGGTAAAATAGGTCGCAAGTTATTATCGATACAAGCGTCCCACATCTCCGGAGATACGAAGGCACTTTCGCTTGAAGTCCAGCGGTTTTCATGGAGCCTGAGGTATGTATTGGGG
>NMQN01000223.1 GCA_003575245.1 Candidatus Atribacteria bacterium 1244-E10-H5-B2
CAACCCGGATAAAGGAATTGGCAAATTAACCCGGATCACCAGTTTATTTTAGTGGAATCCTTTCTTTATATCTTCTTTTAATTCTTTTCCTGACTGATAAGACATTAGTCCTATCGCGATAAAATTAATTATTGGAATCGAAATCAGCCACCACATAATTTTAATTACCCCCTTTCTTTTCTTTTCTGATTGAGCAAATTATTATCCCTAAAACCACTAACGCCATTACAACAGCATACCAATACGAATACATCATTTAACCCCCTTTCTTATTTAGTAACTCTCTCCGGATCCCTCTTTTGCCTTAATAATTTTCTCGATAGATTTTAAGGCCACCAAATATTTAGATTTTTCGCTTTCGGTTAGGCTTTCACTTCTTTTTAATTCCCATAGATAGAAATTTTTAGTTTGTTTTAAAGTCTTTAATTTTATTAAGTTTACCTTAACCATAATTATCGCCTTAACCTTTCTAAAATACCCTTAAAAACCGCTCCCTGATAGCTTTGTTAGCGTTTCTTTGGCCGCTATGGTATGGATCCCTATCCACCCCTTTTTAGCTTTAAAGCCTGAAGATAGCTCAAAGTTATAAAAAATAAGGCTTTCGTCAATTTTGCTAAAAATAAAACGCCCAAATATCGCTTTTAAGCCCCCTGCTTTTTTAAATAGGTACAATCATAAGCGTATATTCGATATTTTGGCTAAAACTTTTTAATAGAGATTGAAAAGCAAGCAATTAGTAATAAAAATTAATTTACAAAAGCATATTAGCATTTTCAACCTCTATCATTTTATTTATTAGATACAAATCTCTTCTTCCATCTTATTTATTTCTTCTTGATCAATGCCGATATATCTTTTGGTTACATTACTACTCCGATGGCCTAACTTCTCTGATATCATATCAATACTAGCCCCATGGTATTTCCTGGCCTGGTATCCCCAAGTCTTCCTTAAACTATGAGCCGAATACCGCTCATTTACTAATCCGACAGCTTTAGTCCATTCCTTGATCAAATAGAATAGGGCTACATTGTCTATTGGCTTGTCTGACCTTTTAGATTTGAAGAGATATTGGTCTGGGCTATAAACCTTAGCCTTCTTCAGATAGTATTTCAATGCTTCCCTCATAGCCTCATTAATGGCTATCTTTATCTCCCTGCCGGTCTTCTTTACTCTCATATATAAGTATTTCTTGATATCCCCACTCTTATCTAAGATGTCAGCTACTTTCAGGTTCCGCAGGTCTGAAGACCGCAACGCCGAATTGATCCCCATGGTGAATAAGAGGTAGTTCCGGGGGTTGGTATCTGCCATTAGTAACTGCTTAATGGCCAGAATCTTAGCCGGTTGTTTAATTGGGTCTACTGTGTTCATCTTAATCCTCCTTTAATTTAATATATTTATTTTATATTCCATTTATATTATATTATAGGTGATTAAAGATGTCAAGTTTTTTTAAAAAAGATTAGAAGACCCTTTGTTTATATAAGGTTTAATTAATATAACCTATGCCATAAATAACTTAATACATTTAGTTATTGTATTAAGATATTAATAATCCAGCCACTAAGTAGACGGATCGAGCCACTAAGCTTGAGCCACTAAGTGAAAACTTCTCTCATTTACCAATTAAACAAACATTTATTTAATATAAACTTTTACAGATATCACGACTTTTCGTAGAATCTGTAATTGTTTTAATTGCTTACTTTTTACCCTTACCTAATCTAAATGTTCCATCTTCCCTGGTAGACATCCCTACATACGGGTTTTCTTTTTCTGGAGTACCTATCCTCACTTTTGTCGATTTTTCCAGCTATGGAATTCTCGATATTTTTTGGTAATTTTTCGCAAATGCGAATTTTTACTAAACTTTAGGATTGCCCGTACTTGTACCCTTTTCCTTAATGTTAAGTTTTATACCCGGTCAAAATTTAACATTAAGAGTTTTTTGGCCTGTTCTTCCCCTTTTTCAGTTAAGGTTATCGCTTTCGCTTTCATGTTCCCGATTGAGGTAACTACCATTTTTGCTTTCAGTTTATATTCGCCATAGACTTTGTTGAACTCCTCTATACTTTTTCCCTGCATACCGTAAACTATAGCCATACTTTTAACAGAAACAGAGCCAAGCCCGGTAGCATATCCTTTGTCGATTAAAGACCAAATAGACCTCGAAAGACTTACTTGAAAACTACTGGACATGTTCCCCTTCATGTTTTTTAATTTCGACCTGAATAGAAACCCCCTCGGAAAGTCTTCATTTCTGCTTTTATAACAATTAGCTAAAATCCACTTTTGAAGTTTGCTTAATCTCTCGTCTGCCATAGGTTGCCTTCCTTAATTTTTGTAAATCCTAAATGTTATAGATATAGGGTCTGAGACTTTTAGCAATTTCGCCAATTCTGTCTTTTTTTCTAAAAGTTTTACCTAAATTGAACAAAACACATATGTTCGCCCTAAATCCTCTTCTCATCTCTTTCGAGGAAAGTCTTATGTAGTGCCTCTTTATACTTTTCGGTTTTGTCGGGGTCTGCGTTCTTGTCGACTATCAGTTCCGTAGTATCTTTAATTAGTATCTTTGCAACCAAGTCAAATTTTCCCCACCATTCATTAACTTCCATTGATAAGTTCTTTTCCATTTTTGGCCACCACCTTTTTTATTAAATTACCTATCTGTTCAACTAACGACTATTCACTATTCACTAACGACTAATTCAACTAGCAAATTATTCCTCTTCCTTTCTCTATTATTCTTCTTTTACTAATATTAAAATCCTTTTCATTAATTTCTATTCCAATCGCTCTTCTCCTCATTTTGTAAGCTATTATTGGAAATGTTCCGGAACCCATCATAGGATCACAAATCAAATCATTTTCTTTAGAGAATATCTCTATTAATCTCCCTGCTCCATTTTCCCCTTGCTGCCAGTCGTGTAAACCTTTTTGTCTAACATCGTTCTCTATATAATCATTTACTATTTTATCTAATCTTTTAAATGGTTCTTTCTGAAATATCAGTATAGGTTTCCATTGATTTTCTATATTTCTCCCAAGAACTACTCCAACCCGTCCTGTATGGTATAGACAAAAAGTCCAGTAATAAATCAGATGTTTGGACAGATTATTTAACAAAGTTAGTGGATACATTTGTCCAGAATAAGTTATGAGGAAACTACTGGGCTTTAAAACTCCTCCAGCAAATTCTGATAAATCAGACCAGAGGTCTAAATCTTCTCCGGTGTAAGGTGGATCAGTAAAGACTAAATCAATAGAGTTTTCTTCTAATTCTACTTTTCTAAAGTCATCATTGATTAGTTGGATTTTAGGGTCAGTTAATTTAATATCTTTCCCCTGCCGTGCTAGTTCATCTCTTAATTCCTCTTTTTTTATTTCTTTTGCTAATTGTATTATTCCAGATGTAGAAATTTCCCTTTTATTATTTGTACCTATATACTTTTCAAATCTATCCTCTGGGATGTAATCTATTAGTTGCCAGTAAGAAGACTGAACTGGAGTAACCTCGTAATCAGATAATTTCAAAATATTAGCCTTATATTTTGATTTTCTA
Organism: Candidatus Atribacteria bacterium 1244-E10-H5-B2; assembly: GCA_003575245.1. Next base: position 3,569 of record NMQN01000223.1, read on the forward strand.
TCTCCCCCCCACGTTTCTCTTCCCCGTTGTTCTTGTAAAGTCCTTAGAATAGTTCCTGCTCTACGTTCAGCTCTTAATTTTATTATCATTGCCATTCTTATATATTCTGGACTCTCTTTTGCTTTTATTAGTAGATATCTAATAGCTTCTGCTTCATCTATTCTTGGTTTAATTTCGTCAATCGTGTAACATTCTTGTATTGCGTTTTTCATTGCATCAAATTTTTCTAAATATTCCATAAATGCTCCTTTCCAAAAAATCCTCTCTTTTAAATTTCACCTAAACTAAACAAAATGTAACCTTTTGTTACCTACCTTAGTAACCTTTTGTTACCCTATTATTTCCTCCCTTAACTACTGATTTTCCCTTCAGGATGAAGCAACCTGGAGCCTATTAGGGTGCCCTCTAAGTCCCTCTAAAGCTACTCCTGCCAATTCAGCGATCTTTAGTCGATCCCTCTTTAACTCTTCCGGGGTTCTATTGTCCTTTTTCGGTATATACTTCGGATAAAGTCCGTCATCATCTTCTTCTCTTTCCTCTCCTCTCTTAAAATAGGGTTGAGAATTGCTTTTTACTAAATTAGTATTGTTAAGATTAGTATTATTAGTAGGATTCTTTAGTTTCTTGAGATTCAATTCTTTAGTTTCTTGAGTATTGATTCTTAACCCTATGTCTTTTAGCATTATTTTACTTAGCTTTGAGAAGACTTTCTCATTTACGAGGATTCTAAAATAGCGTTTTGGTGGTAGTCCCTGGACCTTACAAAGTATAAAACCTTCAGATATTAATTTAGAGATTGCATCTCTTTGCTGATAATCTGACAGAGTAGTATCCCTCTCCATATTCTCCACCGTATTGAAGAAATATCCGTCCTTCAATTCTCCTCTATTGCTAAAATATAGATATTTACTTATCAACTCAGAATACATCATAGCCTGGTGGAGTCCGATTCCATGAGCCAGCTTTTTATTAATTACCATGCTCCCGTCGGATCTTAGTAAATTAAATAATACTAGTAAATTTTCAGTCATCTGAATTTACTCCTTCCTTTATTTTTTTTAAACTTGACTTTTCCAGTCATATTTATTATAGTATTAACGAGAAGACCCCCATCCGGGTCTATCGTCATAAGTAAAAAGGGCTCATCTCTTTGTCGAGGGGGCCTTTTTTATTTATTTATATAGTAGCAAGTTTGATATAGGGACTGACCGTTGTCGTCCCGTCCTTTAAAGTTGTCGGAGAAGTATCTAATGGCTGTCCATCGATCCTCAAACTTGCCTTAAAGGAAATCATATCAGATTTAAAGCCTAAACTTGTGTCAGACTTCACAGAAATTCCTTCCCGTATCAGCATAGCATAGCGGGAGAAATCGATTAGCTGGAGATTTCCAGAATCCCCCAATTTCGCACAATGTTCCGTGAAAAGTACTGGTCTTGAAAATAATCGCCAGACTCCAGAGACCTCATTAAACGCGTGGTACCAAGTCCCTCCGGTACCAATAGGAAGGTTTAGCCTCAAAAGTTCTCCCAAATTTGAGAGACTCGATAGGAAAATGCTCTTATTGAAACTGGCTGGATGGATCCGAGCTATCATATTTGTAATATTATACACGTTTATGGTGTCGGCATCCTGGCCACTCTCTCCAGAAACTTCGATAACACCATCAGAATTAGTGAACGACAAAGGTTTTCCTGCACCCGTACCCGCATCGGTTAAGACGCAAGAATCAATTTCAAAGGCTAAGGCTTTGGCAAAAATACCCGATAATAGAGTCTCGGTCTTCACGGATGAATCTTCAACTAGCTCTTCAGAAATATCAACTAGGCAAGTTTCTTTATTCAATTTTAGCACCAGCTGCCTAATCTTCACATTGGTAGATTCGGTATAAGCTGAACCTTCTCCAATCCAATAAGTGTTTACTCCAGCGATATTGCTAGAATGATCATAATCACTGAGAGCGGGGATGGTCAGAGTATTCCCCTTACCTTTACCGATGGAATAAATTTTGCACCTTTTCCTACAAATTTCTTCCTCTAACATCATATCGATGATCTCATTTGAAAATTGGGAGGGCAAAA
>NMQN01000277.1 GCA_003575245.1 Candidatus Atribacteria bacterium 1244-E10-H5-B2
ATATTTGGGCGAGATAATTTCTTCGCTTAATTTCATATTTATAACTGCTCTCTCAATTACATTTTCTAATTCCCTTACATTTCCAGGCCAGGAATAATCCGATAATATATTTAATGCTTCCGGTGAAATTCCTTTTATGTTTCTTCCAAAATCTTGATTAAATTTTCTTATTAAATTATTAACCAAGAGAGACATATCTTCTTTCCGCTCCCTTAAAGTAGGGATATAGATAGGAATAACATATAATCGGTAATAAAGGTCATCTCTGAACCTTCCTTCTTTTACCGCATTTTTTAAATCAATATTAGTAGCTGAGATTATCCTAACATCCACATTAATAGGACTTCTTCCTCCTACCCTTATAATCTCTTTTTCTTGAAGCACCCTCAATAACTTAGCCTGTAAATTCAGGCTCATCACTCCAATTTCATCTAAAAATATAGTCCCCTTGTCGGCTTCTTCGAATAGTCCCTTCTTTCCGGTCTTTTTGGCTCCGGTAAACGAACCTCCCTCATAACCAAATAGTTCACTCTCTAATAAAGTATCCACTAAAGCAGAACAGTTTACCCGAATAAATTGCTGGTTCTTTCTTTTGCTAATATGATGTATGGCGTGAGCGAAGAGTTCTTTCCCGGTTCCACTTTCCCCCTGAAGTAAAACGGTCGCGGGGGTCTGAGCAGCTTTCCTGGCCTGTTCTTTAGCAATAATCATTCTCCTGCTTTTTCCTACAATATCTTCAAAAGTGTACTTCGATTCTAAATGTCTGACCCTTTGTTTAACCCTCTTTAACTCCCTATTTAAATATTCAATTTCCGAAACATCATGTATCACCGCCACACTGCCTTTTAAAATCCCCTCTACTATAACCGGTGCTACATTTACAATTACCTCTTTACGATTAGGTCCGACCCGCATTCTCGCTCCGTGTACCGGTTTCCTGGTTCTCAGTACTTTTAAATGCATGCTTTCACCCTCATCAGCAATATCAATAGTAGGTGATTTCCCCAAAACATCTTCTTCTATTAAACCAGTAAGCCGAGTATAAGCAGAATTAATAATGGTATGCAAGCCATTTTCGTCTACCACTGAAATAGCATCATCGGTAGAATGGATAATTGCCTTTAAGGTGCTCTGAATCTCTTTTTGTGTGGCAATTTCTTGCAGCCATTTATCTTTATTTGCATTAATCTTCTCTTTCATAAATAAACAACCTTATAAAAATCAGTCTATTGAGTTAGTAATTGAGTTTAATGTAGGGGTCGAATTTATTCGATCCGCTAATATTCAGATTATATAAATCGAACTTTCACACTTTTAATAAGCGGGCTCGATTAATCGAGCCCCTACTAAATACTCGATACGAATTTATTCTTATTCTCGGTTTCTATTCTCTTTGCGAGATACGATTCACGAGATACGAGATACGAATTTTGCGATTTTTGCTATATACTAAATACTTATTTCTTAACACTATACGCTGTACGCTCTACGTTCCAGGCTAGTTTCGCTATCCGCTATCTCACCTATTTAACATTTTTTGGGCATGCCGAATAGTAATCTCGCTCATCTGATTTCCGTCTAACATACGGGCAATCTCTTTAATCCGCTCTTCACCTTCCATCTCTTTTAACCTTATCCCGGTCTGATTATTAAAAATATATTTTTCAATATAAAAATGTCTCCCGGCTCTGCAGGCTATCTGAGGTAGGTGAGTTACACAAATTACCTGTCTTTTTTTAGAAAGCGCCTTCAGTTTTTGAGCAATTACCTCGCCCAAACGTGCACCTACTCCGATGTCAATTTCATCAAAGATCAACGTCGGAACTTGATCTACTTCTGAAAGTATTGATTTCAAAGCTAACATAATTCTCGAAACTTCTCCTCCCGAAACAATTCGAGCTAAAGGACGCAGTCTTTCTCCTACATTAGGAGAAATCATAAACTCAATATCATCTATCCCCTTCGGACCTATCTTATATTTTTTACCATCTATTTCTATTCCGTTATCATCTTCGTAAGAATTAATAGAAACTTTAAACTGACATCTCTTCATATTTAAATCTTCTAATTCTTTTACTGTCATCTTTTGTAAATCCTCGGCAATCTTCTTACGATTGATGTTTAGATTGCGGGAAATAGTAGAAATTCTGTCTTCCAGAGAATTAACCTCTTTTTTTAATTTTTCTAATTTATCTTCGCTACAATCAATAGCTTCTAATTCCTGATATATTTTTTGGCGATATTCCAATATTTCTTCTATAGTGGAACCATATTTACTCTTTAAACTATTAATCAGATTTAATCTTTCCTCAACTTCCTTTAATTTCTGGCTATCTAAATCTATTTCATCTTTATATTTTACAATTTCATTAACAATATCCTCAAATTGATATCCTACTTCTTTCAAATTTTCTCTTATCTTTTCTATCCGTCGGTCCAAGGAGGCAATCTCCCCTAAATCTGCGGAAACTTCGTTTAAGGAATCTCTTACTGAGGCTTGCTCTAATCCGCCTTCATAGAGAATAAAATTAGCTTTTTCCATGGTTTCAATAATTTTCTCCGCGTTTTTTAGAACCATCTCTTCCTCTTCTAAAGCCTTATCCTCACCTTTAACCAAAGATGTTTTATCTATTTCTTCTAACTGGAATCTTAGAAAATCTATTTTTTTTAAATTCTCTTCTTTATCCTCTAATAACTGAAATAACTTTTTGTTCTTTTCTCGCCATCTTCGATAATTATCAAATAATTCCTTTCTATATTTAATAATTTTATCTCCACCTAAATTATCCATCAGATCAATATGCTTGGAAGTATCTAAAAGGGATTGATGATTGTGCTGTCCGTGTAAATCAACTAAAAATTTACCAATCTCTTGAAGTGTGGATAAATTTATCAACCGCTGATTAATCCAGCATTTATTCCGTCCTTTTTTATTAACTTCCCGTCTAATAAGTAAAACTCCTTCTTCATCAACAATTTCTATGTCTAAATTTAAATTATTTATTAGCTCTTTTTCTTGGGGAGTCAACAGAAACAATCCTTCTGCTATCAGGCTGCCTTCTCCGTCTCGAATTAAATCAGAAGCGGCATAACCTCCCAATATTAAATCTATTGCTTCTATAATAATAGATTTCCCAGCTCCGGTCTCACCGGTTAAAACGTTTAATCCTTCCTCAAATTCAATATTTAATTCTTTTATTAAGGCCATATTCTTTATGTTTAATTGAAATAACATTTATTTCTGTATCCACCTCATAATATAGTCAATACATTAGTCTATTAGTCATATCTGTCCACTCCACCTTAATTTTTCCCGTAAAATAGCATAAAAACTCTTTTCTTTAAAAGTAATTAAATGAGCTTTATGGTCTGATTTTTTTATTATCACTTCATCCTTTGGTTTTAAAACAAAACCCTCCTGCCCATCTATAGTTACCATTACTTTTTCTTCGCTTGATTCCAATTTTATTTTTACTTGGTCATCTTCACCAACAATTAAAGGCCGAGCAGATAAAGTATGGGGGCAGATGGGGGTGAGTATTATAGAATTTATATTAGGATTGACAATAGGACCGCCAGCAGAAAGAGAATAAGCAGTAGAACCCGTAGAAGTAGAGACAACCAATCCATCCGCTGAATAAGTAATAACATAATCATTATTAACATAAGTAGCTAAGCAGATAATTCGAGCAAAAGCCCCTTTGCCTATAACTACATCATTTAAAGCAGTAAATTTTTTAATCTCTTCTTCTCTTCTTTTCACTGTACAATTTAACATCATTCTCTCATCAAGGAAATATCTCCCCTGATACAGTTTCTCTAAAGACTTTTCCAGGTCATCGATGCCAATTTGAGTGAGAAAGCCCAGTCCTCCTAAATTCACTCCAAAAACCGGGATATCTTCGGCAGCGGCTAATCTAGCTGCTCTAAGAAGAGTTCCGTCTCCCCCCAAAGAGATTATCAAATCAACATTTTTAAGAAATTTTTCAGTAGGGCAGTTTAATTCTTCCTTTCCTATTTCTTTGCCCTTATTTCCTTCTATACACACTCTTAGTTTTTTAGAATTTAGCCAATCAATTATCCTACAGGCTGTTTCCCCAGTATTTTCTTTTTTATAATTCACTATTAAACCAACGCTCTCTAATTTCATCTCCACCCTCCTTGAAGTAAATAATATAAGACTAAACTAAAAATTGCTCCTGCCAAAAAATATACTATCTTTATTATCTTTTGACCTATGGTGCTTTCGAATTGAAACTTTACTTCAGAAATACTCTTATTTTTCATATTTAATAAGAGAATACCACTCGGTTGGTAAGCAAGATAATATTCTAACATCTGTCTTCGGGTCTCCCGATTGGTAATATAGGGGATCTTCTCTCCACTTTTGACTTCTACTACGTAGACCTTCCCTCTCTTCCTTGCCAAATAATCTATCCGCACTAAATAGCGATGAATCTTGTCTCCGATAGTTATAAGGAGTGGTTTACTTTTTTGAGCATCTATAATCGCATAACCGTTTTTCCTCAATATTTTCTCTGCTTCTTTTTCTGCCTGTCTGCTTTTAGAAAATCTCATCCTTAGCCTCTTAGCTCTCAACCAATTACTTATCTTGATATAGAGAATCAGACAGACTATTCCTCCGCCAACAAATAAAATAAAGATTAGAATAGCATTTTCATTTATGTTCAAAGACCTCACTCCAATAATATCTTACTTTAATTTAATTCTTCATGCACTCCCCTGTTGTTAAAATTAAGTATCACTAAGTAAAGTCATAAAATATCATTTTTTAGGAGAAAGTTCCTGGTGAGCTTTTTTTACCACTTCCTCTACAATTTGAGGAAAATTATTCATCTTATCTTTTCCAGAATTTTTTATTAAGCAGATAAAGTATTCTATATTACCGGAAGCTTTTTTTAAGGGTGAAAAAGTTAAACTTTGGATACTAAAACCTATTTTTTGAGCTTTTTCGCCGACTCTTTCGATTACCATCTGATGGACTTCTGCTTTTTTTACTAATCCGCCTTTTTGAATGAACTCTCGACCCGCTTCGAACTGTGGTTTGATTAAAGCTACTACTTCTCCTCTCTCCTTAATTAAACTATACACCGCTGGCAGGACTTTATCTAATGAAATAAAGGAGACATCTATGGTAGCTAATCCAAAAAGATCATCAAATTTATCGGCAGTAAGGTATCTTATGTTAGTTCTATCTATAACTACTACTCGGTTATCTTTCTGCAGTTTCCAGGCTAACTGTCCGTAACCTACGTCTATACAGTGAACTTTTTTAGCTCCAAATTTTAAGAGACAATCAGTAAAACCCCCAGTAGATGCACCAACATCGATTACCCTCTTTCCTTTAACATTGATATTAAAGACTTTTATGGCTTTTTCTAATTTTTCTCCACCCCTACTTAGATAAGCAGTCTCTTTTTTTATTACTGAAATATTGCTTTCAGCCTTGATTCTTTGCCCCGATTTATTGACTCTTTTCCCTTCCACTAAAACTTCTCCCGCCATAATAGCACTTTTAGCTTTTTCTCTGGTGGGGAAAATTCCTTTTTCAACCAGTAATATATCCAAACGTTCTTTCTTAAATTTTGTCAAATCTATAAATTCACCTCTCGGACTGAAACTCTA
>NMQN01000418.1 GCA_003575245.1 Candidatus Atribacteria bacterium 1244-E10-H5-B2
GTGCGGGGGATTTTACCTATCGCCTTAATCTTGGCTTCTTTAGCTTCTTTGGTCTTGGGAATGGGGGTACCTACTACCGCTAACTACATTATAATGGCTACTTTGATTGCCCCGGCTTTAATCAGATTAATGGCTGAAAATACTCATCTTATCCTGCCCCATATGTTCGTTTTTTATTATGGTATATTGGCCGATATTACTCCACCGGTAATGTTAGCAGTATTTGCCGGAGCAGCAATAGCCAAAGCTCCGGCAATGAAAGTAGGAATAGAATCTACTAAATTAGCTATTCCAGGATATACATTACCTTTTATGTTTATATTTCACCCTGAGCTAATTTCCTGGAATTTTACTCCAGATTTGAATTTGGTTAAATTAGGATTTTTCTTATTATTGGCAGCAGCAATGTCGATTGGTATAGCTGGAGGTATGCAGGGTTACCTGATTAGAGAGACTAAATTTTATGAAAGAATGATGCTCTTAGCAGGTTCTTTTATGATAATACCAGCAAGTTATATAATGAATCTATTGGGGTTGGCATTAATTGGAATTACTTTACTATCCCAAATTTTACTTAGAAAACAGAAGGCGATAGCTTTGGAAGAATAGCTGAATAAAAAGCGTATCTCGTATCTCGTGAATCGTATCTCATAAAATAATAGTCGTTAGTGAATAGTATTTAGTATTTAGTAAAGAAAATTGAAGACAGAAGTCAGGAATCAGAATGTTATTAGCGTTTAGCGTAGAGCGTATAGGAAGAAAACAAAAGCGTATAGCCATAACTTAAAATTTGAAATTAAGATAAAACTGATAATAACTAATTAGTGGTTATGTAGTAAAAAAAAGTAGGGGCGTATTGCAATACGCCCCTTGTCACTATATACTGTCCTGCTATCCGCTCATAATATTCTGTCTTCTGGCTCCTGAATACTGGATTCCTAACTAATTATTATTTTTTTTAAAAAAAGAAAAATTATTATTGATTTTTTAAAAATATATGTTATTCTTAATAAAGACCAGTCCATTAGTCCATTAGTCCAATAACCTACAATAATATATTAAAAGGAAAACTCGTATATGAAAATTGAGATCGATAAAAAAAGCGGAATTCCTTTATATCTTCAGATAAAACATCAGATTAAGAAATTATTAGAAAATGGTAATTTGGAGGAAGGGGAACAACTACCTACTGAAAGAGATTTATCAGAAAGCTTGCAAATTAGCAGAAATACAGTAAGCATGGCCTACAAAGAATTAGTATTGGAGAATATAATACTATCCATCCCGGGGCGGGGAACTTTTTCTAATCCGAAAACCTTTAAATTTACCAAATCTAAAATGAATAATAATCTATTAAAAATAGAAGAGATTATTGATGTTACTATTAATGAAGCCCTGGAGTTAAATTTTGAGTTAGACGAGTTCAAAAAAATAGTAAATAAGAGAATAGAAGAAAAAGAAAAATTATTACAAAATATTAATATCGCTTTTATAGAATGTAATTATGAACAACTATATTTTTTTTCCAAAGGGATAGAATTAGGAACCGGTATTTCCATAATTCCTATATTAATAGATGAGATCTATAAAGAATCAGATATTTTTAGAGAAAGAATCAAATCTATAGATTTAGTGGTTACTACTTTTTTTCATTATGATGAAGTTAAAAAAATTCTTGTCGATCAAAAACAGAGGGTTCTCGCCATCGCTCTAGATCCTCTAATGGAAACCATGGTAAACATTGCTCATTTATCTTCTAAAAATAAAAGAATTGGTTTGGTATGTATTACCGATAAGTTTGCCCAGAGAGTTTTCCAATCTATAAAACAGGCAGGAATAAAATTCTCAAGTCTTAAATTTACCATCTCTCATGATAAAGATGAAGTAGAGAAATTTTTAATTAACACAGATATTGTGATAACTTCTCCTGGAAGAAAGAAAGAAGTAGAAAAATTAATTTCTCCCCAAATTCCCCTCATTGAGTTTGTTTATATTCCCGATAAAGGTTCTATGAGTATGTTAAAATTAGCCATTTTAGATATTAAAAGAGAAGGAGGCATATTAGAAAATATATGAAGCAAAAAAAAATATTAGCAGTTTATCAAAACAATTCAGTAAAGATATCAGTTCGCAGAGAATGGTGTAAATCATGTGGTATCTGTATTGAATTTTGCCCCAAAGATGTATTAGTTCCTGATGATCAAGAGAAGCCTATCCCTGAAAATATTGATGCTTGTATAAAATGCGGCCTTTGTGAATTGAGATGCCCAGATTTTGCTATTACAGTAGAAGGAGTGGAAGGAAAAGATGAATAAATTAAAAGGGAACATAAAATTGTTACAAGGAAATGAAGCCTGTGCTGAAGGAGCATTATTAGCCGGAGTTAAATTTTTCGCCGGTTATCCCATAACCCCCTCTTCAGAAATAGCTGAAAATATGGCTCGTAAATTACCTAAAATTGGTGGAAAATTTATACAAATGGAGGATGAAATTGCCAGTATGGCAGCAGTAATTGGAGCTTCTATAGCAGGACTAAAATCTCTGACTGCTACTTCGGGACCTGGAATGTGCTTAAAACAGGAAAATTTAGGTTTCGCCATTATTAATGAAATACCCTGCGTGGTGGTTAATGCTCAAAGAGGAGGGCCGAGTACCGGTTCACCCACTAAACCATCTCAGGGTGATATGATGCAAGCAAGATGGGGAACTCATGGAGATCACCCCATTATTGCCCTCGCTCCTTCCACCGTTAATGAGATACTTACCTTAACTATCAAAGCATTTAATTTTAGTGAAAAATATAGGACTCCGGTTATTTTACTCCTTGACGAAGTAATTGCCCATATGCGGGAAAAGGTAGAGATACCTGCTCCGGAAGATGTAGAAGTGATAAACAGAAAAAAACCCACTGTTCCCCCTGAAGAGTATTCACCCTTTAAACCAGACGAAGACGGAGTTCCTAGTATGGCCAACTTTGGAGAAGGATATCGTTATCACATAACCGGTTTAATTCATAATGATAAAGGCTTACCTACTGCTAACTCCAAAGAAATAGATGCGTTCATAAGGCGTTTACATAATAAGATTCAGAGGAATATTAAAGATATAATAATTAACGAAAAATATTCTTTAGATGATGCCAAAATTGTATTAATTGCTTATGGTTCAGTAGCAAGAGCTGCTGAGAGAACGGTAAAATTAGCTCGAGAAGAAGGGTTAAAAGTAGGTTTATTAAAATTATTAACTATTTGGCCTTTCTGTTTTGAAGAAGTAAATAGTTTGGCTCGAAAGGTAGATTTAATTATAGTTCCGGAAATGAATTTAGGCCAAATGGTTTTAGAAGTAGAAAGAGCTGCTCAAGGAAAATGTCGGGTTGTACATTATGGCCGGGTAGATGGTGAGTTAATTAATCCTATAGAGATATTAAGGAAGATTCGGGAGGAAATGAGGAAATGAAGACGGTGATTAATAATTATATTAGAGAAGAGATGTTTCCCAATATATGGTGTCCAGGATGTGGAAACGGCATTGTATTGGGTGCTATTATACGAGCTATAGATGATTTAAATTGGGATAAAGATAGAATTGTAGCGGTTTCTGGTATAGGTTGCTCCAGCCGAATTACTGGTTATGTAGATTTTTGTACTATGAATACTACTCACGGAAGGGCTTTGCCTTTTGCTACTGGTATAAAAATGGCTAATCCTGATCTAAAAGTAATAGTAGTTATGGGAGATGGAGATTGTTCAGCTATCGGAGGAAACCATTTTATCCACGCCGCCCGACGTAATATCGATTTAACCGCTATAATTATTAATAATATGATATATGGAATGACCGGAGGACAATATTCCCCTCTTACTCCAACCGATAAATTTGGTTCTACTGCGCCCTATGGAAACATAGATCAAACTTTTGATTTAGCTGAACTAGCGATTGCAGCTGGAGCAAGTTACGTAGCCCGAGGAACAGTTTACGATGTTCGACAATCAACATCTTTGATAAAAAAAGCTTTAGATAAAAAAGGATTTTCAGTAGTAGAGATAATATCTGATTGCCCTATATCTTACGGCAAGATGAACAAAATGAAATCAACGGTAGATATGCTAAAGTGGATAAAAGATATAAGTGTTTCCAAAAAAGTATGGGAAGGACTTTCTCCTGATGAAAAGAAGGGAAAATATGCTATGGGTGAATTTTTAGACAAAGATAGACCAGACTATACTGAACGATATAAAGAGATTATCAAAAAAGCTCAGGAAACGGGAGGCAATAAATAATGAAAGAAAGAATTGAAATGTGTTTAAGTGGGTCTGGAGGCCAAGGACTAATTTTAGCTGGCATAATTTTAGCCGAAGCAGCTGGTATATATGATGGAAAAGAAGCTGTTCAAACCCAGTCTTACGGACCAGAAGCCCGAGGAGGAGCAAGTAGATCAGAAGTGATTATAAGTAATGATTCTATAGATTATCCTAAAGTTATAAACGCAGATATTCTTTTAGCTCTAACTCAGTCTGCTTGTGATAAATATGTCAAAAATCTAAGTAAAGATGGTATCTTGGTTGCTGATTCTACATTAATAAAAGAGGTTCCTACCATCTTAAATAAAATATATTTATTTCCCATTGCTGAAACAGCTCAAAAAAAATTCAGAACAAAATTAGTAACCAATATTATTTCTTTAGGAATAATTGTAGGCTTAACTGGAGTGGTTTCCCGAGAAGCTATTCAAAAGGCAGTGGGTTCTAAGGTTCCAGTTAAAGTAAAGGAAGTAAACAAAAAAGCATTACTCTTGGGATTAGATATTGCGAAAGGTTTAAAAGCAAAGAGACGGGAAAGCAAGTAAAAAGAAAAAGAAAAATTTGTGAAAAAGGAGACTAAGGATAAAATGAAAGTTTTGGTGGTAAATAGTGGCAGTTCATCTATAAAATATCAGTTATTCGATATGACTGATGAGTCGATACTGGCCAAAGGCTTAGTGGAGAGGATTGGTATTCCTGATTCAATTATTAATCATTATCCTTCTGGCAAAGAGCCAATTATAACTCATCAGGATATTCCTGACCATAAGGTAGGGATTAAATTAATGATGGATACCTTACTTCATCCAGGTTATGGTGTAATTAAGGATATCTCTGAAATAGTAGCTGTGGGGCACAGGGTAGTTCATGCTGGGGAAAAATTTTCAGGTTCAGTTTTACTTACAGACGAAATTATGGATGCCTTAAAAGAATGCATCGAACTCGCTCCCTTACATAACCCGCCTAATATTTTAGGGATAGAAGTCTGCAATGAACTAATGCCCGGAGTACCTCAGGTGGGAGTATTTGATACTGCTTTTCATCAGACTATTCCGGAATGTGCTTATCTATATGGTATTCCTTATAAATATTACAAGAAGTATAAAGTGAGAAGATATGGGTTCCATGGAACTTCTCACAAATATGTAGCCCAAAAAGCAGCTGAAATTTTAGAAAAACCCTTGAAAGAACTTAAAATAATTACCTGCCACTTAGGGAATGGTTCAAGTATTACTGCTGTAAAAAATGGAGTTTCAATTGATACGAGCTTGGGATTTGGGACAGTTGCCGGTATAGTTATGGGGACTCGTTGCGGAGATGTTGACCCTGCAGTGATTCCTTTTT
>NMQN01000306.1 GCA_003575245.1 Candidatus Atribacteria bacterium 1244-E10-H5-B2
CCATCACAGAAAGGTTACAATCGGCATCTGATCCGTGAGGATTCATGGTTTGTGGAGCTGCAGCTACTGCAACGTTTATACTATCTTTACCCGCAGCGATTCCACTGATAAGAGTGGTCATAATCAATCCTAAAACTAAAAGCAAAATAACAGTAATAGATGTTAATCTTTTCATTTTTTTTCTCCTTTAAAATTTTTTTTTATTTTTTCTTACTCTTTTTTTCAAGATCTAAAATTATCCTGACATTTAAATATTTTTTTCCGTTACCCTCCTTTATATCTATAAATCTTCTTTTACACTTCTGGTAAATTATTTGAATTCGACCACCCCCTTATATTTTTTTACCCTGCCCCCCCTATGATTGCCGAGAAACCGGGGAGCAGGGGACGGCAACCCAGAGAACTCTGGAGAGAATAAGCCGGACTACCGAGATCGAATATTTTTAAAAATAACCTCTAATTAAGTGTTAGACATTTAATTCTAGGCATGCGCAGGAAATATTAAAATCATAAAAAGTTTACAAATTTCTTATGATTTTTTTGGCTTCAGGAATTTTGGACGGGGACATACTTAGTTCGTCAATTCCCATTTCCACAAGTTTTGGGATTGCTTCAGGGTCACCTGCAAGTTCTCCGCATATACCTGTCCACTTTCCTTTTTTATGAGAAGCATCAATTGTCATTTTTATAAGTTGCAGCATTGCAGGGTGAAGAGGATTATATAAATAGTTTAAATTTTGGTTTGTTCTATCTGCCGCAAAGGTATACTGCATAAGGTCATTTGTACCAATACTGAAAAAATCTACATAATCTGCTAATTCATCTGCACTTAACGCTGCAGAAGGAATTTCTATCATAATGCCCACTTCGATATTCTTGTCAAAAGCAATATTTTCTTTTATAATCTCTGCTTTCACTTCTTCTAACACTTTATTTGCCTGTTCAATTTCTTCTTTTATTGCAATCATCGGATACATAATACGCACTCTCCCATAGATACTTGCACGGAGGATTGCCCTGAGCTGTGTCTTAAACAACTCTTTTCTTATTAAGCAGAGTCTTATGGCTCGGACACCTAGAAAGGGGTTTAATTCCTTATCCAAATTAAGTGCAGGTATCTGTTTATCTCCTCCAATGTCTAATGTACGTATGATAACAGATTTACCTTTAAACTTCTCTAAAACCATTTTATACGCCTCAAATTGTTCTTCCTCTGTTGGAGGAGTCATCCTATTAAGAAACAAAAACTCTGTTCTGAAAAGCCCTACTCCCTCTGCTCCTTCTTGGAGTGCAATATCTGCATCTTCAGTTTTTCCAATATTTGCGGAAACTTCTATTCTTTTTCCTTCTTTTGTTATGGCATCTAAGAATTTTATTTTTTCTAATTCTTCCTTTCTTTTTTCTATCCTTATAATCTTTTTTTTATAATGACTTAATGCCTCTCCGTCTGGTTCAATTATTATCTCTCCGTCATTTCCATCTAAAATTAATATATCCTTATCTTTCACCAAATCCATTATTCCTTTGGCTCCTACAACTGCTGGTATCCCAAGTGCTTCTGCAAGGATAGCGGTATGTGAGGTTATTCCACCAACTTCCGTCACAAATCCTAGAACGTTCTTTTTATCTAAGCTTGCTGTATCTGAAGTTGTTAAATCTCTTGCAACAACAATTGCAGGATATGGAAGGGAAGACAGATTTGACTTCGGCTTATGCAGGATAGATCTTATGAGTCTTTCTGAGACGTCCCTTATATCTTTCGCTCTTTCTCTGAAATATATATTTTCCATTTGTTCCATTGCATTTGCGTTTTCCTCAAATGCTCTACTCACAGATGCTATTATCGAAAAACCTTGTCCTATTAATTTAGTAATTTTTTTTGTTATTATCGGATCCTCTAAAAAGAGAAGATGTGCCTGAAAGATTTCTGCCTCTTTACCTGCTCCTTTTGCCTTCATCCTCTTATAGAGTTCCTGTATTTCTTTTTCAGAAGCTTTTATCGATTTTTGAAGAATTTCTTCTTTTTTCTCTACAGGAATATTATCTTTTTCTTTATTATTGATTTCTAATGGCTCTACAATATAGAGAAATGCTTTACCAATACAAATGCCTTTTGATACGCCAATTCCTTGAAGTTTTTTCATTATTCTTCTTCTCCAAATTTATTTTCTATAAGTTCCTTGAGGCCTCTTATCGCTTCTTGTTTATCTTCCCCGTCAACACTAATTTTAATTTTTGCACCTTTTTCTGCACCGAGAGAAAGCACTCCTAAGATGCTTTTTGCATTTACTTTTTTGCCGTCTTTTTCTGCTGTGATATTTGATTTGAATTTACTCGCACTTTGTACAAAAAGTGCCGCAGGTCGAGCATGTAATCCCATTTTATTAGTAAGCGTAAGAACAACCTCACCTGCAAGAGACCCTTCTGTAACAGGAACCTCGAGAGATTTTATATAAACTAATGGAATTTGCCCTGTAACTTTTGCCCTAGTTATAACATTACGAGCAGCAGAATCTACTTTTTCAAGAGTACTACCAATAGAAGCTTCCACTGCAGCAATAATAGAACCCTCCACTATCGGCGCTTCACTCATCACTATCTTAGTTTGTTTCTCAGAAGGAAGCATTTGGATAGCCATTTTAGTGCTTAATACAGCACTACCTAAGTCCATCAATACAAGGACTCCCTTAGTGTGATACGCATCATTAATGGCTTTTAAGATTCGATCCACACTGGTACCAATAGTATCGTTGTTATCCAATCCACCAGCCGCAACGATAGAAACCTTACCTTGGCTCATCTGATCAGCTAACTCTTTCACGCCTTCAGCTAATTTACGGCTGTGGGCTACAATAACGATGCCAACCATACTTATTCTCCTCCTCAATGTTAGATCTTTTTATTCCAAGTTTCATAAGCAGTCCTTAAAATTAAATAAGATGAAGTGGCACCAGGATCCTGATGTCCAACACTTCGCTCCCCTAAATAACTGGCCCGGCCTCTTTTGGCCAGCATAGGTATAGTATCCTTCATCCCTTTATGAGCAGCATCCACCATCGAATGGAGGGCTTCTATTGTATCCTTGCCATTAGTAAAAGCCTGTTTAAGTGCTTCCAAGGCGGGAGCAATAACATCAACCATCGTTTTATCCCCAACTCTGGCTTTTCCTATATTTAATATTCCTTTCAGCCCACAGTCGATAAAACTGACCAAGTCATCATCAGAGAGATAAATCTTTCCTATCATAGCTTTTCCTGCTTCTATGTAAAAAGTGCCATACAAGGGTCCGCTCGCCCCCCCTACAGTACTGACAAGAGACATCCCTGTCGTTTTTAGAATGGTACCGATATCCTTATCCTCTAAACTGGGTAATATACTCATCACTTTCTCAAAGCCCCGATTCATATTAATACCATGGTCAGCATCACCAATGGGCGAATCCAAATCGGTGAGATAATTTTTATTCTCCATTAATACCTTGGCAGTTGCTTTTAACCACCTTAAAATATCATCTTTGGTTATTTTTTTCAGATCATTAGTCTCCTTTTAGCAGTTTTACGCTTTTTGGTAGTCTTTGCTTCAGTGACATTCTCCCCACCCTTTAAGGAAGTGGATCCAAAAAATAGAAATTTAGAGTGGGAGGGGATTCCCCCCACTCTAAATATCTCTTAACATTCATCTCCACCTGCAAAGGATAGGTCTTTCTAGTAAACTTTGCAATACTTCTTTAAATCTTCCACATCAAATACCCCAGCGTATCCCAGTAGTTTTAACCGGAGCATCCCACAACTTGATCATTTCATTATCCATTTTAACTAAGGTAATAGAACATCCCTGCATCTCAAGAGAAGTTATGTAGCGACCAATGAGGTTGCGTACGATCTTGATTCCTTTTTCTTTACATATTTCGTACAATTTACGGTAGATTATAAGTAATTCAATATCTGGAGTACCACCCATACTATTAACAAAAGCTAATACCTCATCGCCCTCCTTAAACGGTGGATCTGTTACTTCAATATCAACCCATCCCTTTTTTTCTCCATCCCATTGAGTGATAGTTCGCGTATAGGGATCATCCTCGATGATTGATAGAGCTAATAACTCGGTAATCTCATCAGCGGTCTTAAGATTCATCCGTTTACGACCAGGCTCACCATGAATGCCTATACCAATCTCTATTTCATCAGGACCCAATTCGAAAGTTGGTTTTCCATGCATAGGAGCAGTACAAGAAGTGAGAGCCATACCCATACTACGGCCATTAATATTAACCCTACGACCTAGGTTAACTAATTCCTTCAAATTGTAACCCTCCTCTGCTGCAGCACCTAAAATATGTTCAGCAATGATTGTTGTACCTACGCCTCGTCGACCCTCAGTGAAAAGACTATCCTTAACAGCCGCATCATCGTCTATTATAATGATATCTACTTTAATACTTGCGTCATGAGCCATATCAGCAGCCATTTTAAAGTTCATAACATCACCACTATAGTTCTTGATAATATACAATACACCTTTATCAGTAGCAACCATTTTAGTGGCTTCTAACATCTGATCTGGGGTTGGAGAGGTAAAAATATCGCCGGGACAAGCAGCATCTAACATACCTAAACCGACGAAACTACCGTGCATAGGTTCATGTCCACTGCCACCACCAGAGATAAGGCTTACTTTGTTCTTTACTGGGGCATCAACTCGGTAGATGAAGTTGGGATCAAAATGAACTTTAATCATGTCTGGATAGGCCATAGAAATGCCTTCCAACTCTTCCTTAACCACATCTTCTGGTTTATTAATTAACTTTTTCATATTATTATATCCTCCTTTATTATTTTTCTTACCAAAAATTAAGAAATATTTTATTCTGTAGGTTCAGTTTTTTTAAATACACTCTTGTAAAGACCGTGATAAAGTGCACCCCCGATTAATCCGCCAACGATGGTACTAACTGTTGGTATCCACCAACCACCTGTTGGACCAGGAAATGCAATTTTACCCCAACCTGCTATCCATAAAAAAATCCTTGGGCCAATATCACGAGCAGGGTTCAATGCAGCTTGGGAAACAGGAGCTTCATAAGCAACAAGAGCACCTACTAGTAGACCAATCATTATTGGAGCAATTGCGGGTTTTATTTTGTTTTTTGGATCAACAAGATAGTAAATTCCAAAAAGCAGTATTGCAGTTATAATCGCTTCAGAGAGAAACCATCTTAGATGCGATACTATTGGAAGAGCCTCCGCTGTTGTTCCCCAAAAAGCAGGGTTAGGTGCGTATGTAGCATAAACCATTGCGCTCAATTGGCTTCCTGGTTCACCTCTAATAAGATCATTTACAACCTCGAAATGTTCTATAATCCCGCTGAATGCAATATTAATTACTACTGCAGCTGCAAATGCTGCTAAAGTCTGAGCAACAATATAAGGAGCAACCTTTTTCCAAGGAAAATCAGTATAAGTAGCAAGAGAAATAGTTACTGCAGGATTAAGATGTGCACCAGTTACCTGACCAGAAGCATAAATCCCAAGCATTACTGCAATAGCCCACATCACTGAGAGTCCCCATAGGTCATAACCGCCTGTTGCCACTGCTACTCCTACGGAGCCAACACCAAAAAATACCAAAATAAAAGTTCCCA